>CAJUBL010000027.1 GCA_910584665.1 uncultured Muribaculaceae bacterium
TCTTGTCGATTTAACTTTTCTGAAAAATGTCGATTTAAAATTTGCTTATTACAAAGTTCCTCCTTGCGTTTCTCGTTGGCTTCGCGGAACACCTCGCACATCATCTTGGGCTTTTCCATCGTACCCATGTAGTGCGCTTTGAGGATAGCCGGGTTCACCAGCTTGTTCTCACGGATGAGCATATTGTGGATTTCGCAGAAACGGGCGCGCACCATTTCAAGGAATTTGTTCAGCTCCTTGTCGCGGCGCGATGTGCCGTCGCTCTGGTTGCGTTTCTGGTTCCAGTGCTTCGGGTTCACGGAACGACCGATTGTAAACTCCGTCATCTGGCCTCCGACCGAGATACGGGCGTAGAGCGGATACTCGCTCTTGTCTGTCTTTGGCTTCCTTGCGTAGAAAGTCAGGGTAAAATAAGAATCTGGTGTCATTTCTCTGTGGGTTTAATGGTTATATAAATATAATCATTTTCGCCGACATCTCAAAACGTGAAAGGACATCAAATATCGCGGATATGACTGATTGGGCGGCTCACGCCTGTATTCCACCAAAACCGTGAGTCCGGCTCACGGTGCAGAATGGTGCAAATCGCAGAAATCGGCTTCAAAAAGCGGTTTGAGCGGTGAATTATAGTTAAAGAATATTTCAAGAGTTAAATAGTGTTTAGAAACTCTGAAAATTGCGACCCCAACCGGGTCAGAGGTTCGTTCCCATGCTCAAAACCCCACTTTGTGAGGCGTGGTGACGGCTTAACTTTCGGTGTTTCAGCCGACTCACTGATGATTTCTGCCAACCGTGAGTCGAATTACTCACAAACGTGAGTACTCACTAATGACTCACTCACAACCTCTGTATTCTGCGCTATTCTGAAATTTTGGCAAAAATAAAAAGCACTGAAAATCAAGTGATTTCAGTGCTTTGCGGCGTTTTGCCATTTTAAATTGTGACCCCGGAGAGGCTCGAACTCTCGACCCACTGATTAAGAGTCAGTTGCTCTACCAACTGAGCTACGGAGTCTTTGCTTGATGCGGTGTTTCCCGCTTTTGCGTTGCAAAGGTACGACGATTTTTTTTATCTACAAATTTTTTTCTGATTTTTTTGTTTTGAATCTACTCTGTTGAATTCAGTTGTAGAGTCCAAGGGCAAATGCAATATTAGCGAAAATGTCTGAAGAATTCAATCTTCGGGGGTAGAGAAATTTAATTTTTCTCTTGGTCTTCGATTCAATTTATGTTGCACTTTCTTTATGAATTGCGGTGAAACTGATGTAAAATCAGTTTCTTTCGGGATATATTGACGAATAAGCTTGTTGGTGTATTCCACAAGTCCTTTCTGCCACGAGCAATAAGAATCCGCAAAATACACCACAACACCTTTCAGTCCTTTTGTTATCTCCCCATGGGCGGAGAACTCGCTGCTGTTGTCCGTAGTGATAGTCAACACGCCTGTCAGCCTATATGCGTAAAGTAGCCTGACGACAGCCTTGGCAACTTCCTTGGCGTTCTTCCCGTGAGGCAGCTTCTCGATGATGCAGTATGATGTGTTCCTCTCTGCCAGAACCAGAATCGCTTCATATCCATCCTTGCCGATTATCAGATCCATTTCCCAGTCTCCGAACCTTGTGCCATCGGCCTCGTCCGACCGCTCATGTATACTGGTGCGATTGGGAATATTGGTAGCTTTCGTTGGCCTGATCCCCTTTTTCGACTTGCGGCTGTACTTGCCCTTATGTCTGGTATTGGCAAGTAACCTGCCGGTTTTGTCCGCATGGATATAATTGTAGATCGTCTGCCTTGAGATGCGGATGCCCTCTTTCGCAAGTACGCCGACAATCTGCGCCGGCGACCATTGCTCTTCCGTAATCCACTGTTCTATACGCCAGAGCAGCAGTCTCGGAGTCCTGTTATGAGGAGCCCCATGGCTCCTGCGTAATTCAGCCATAGCCTGAGCCTTACTGTCATTATAGCCGTCTTTGGGTTTATACTCGCGACAGACAGCAGACGGATGCTTGCCAATCTCTGCCGCAATTTCTTTCTGCAACTTCTCTTTCCGAGTGGCTACAGTCGATGCCGGTGTCGGTTCGGTGATGACATCGTTCAATCTTATCAACGGTCAGCACGCCACTGCCTCGGAGTGGCTTATCAACGGGGTTCTGCGTAACGACTGGGATTTTGACGGTTTTGTTGTCACTGACTACGGCTCAATAGACGAGCTGCCGATTATGGGAGTGGCAGACAAAGAAGACGCCGCCGCTGTCACATTAAGGGCCGACACAGATATGGATATGGTTACAGGCAGATATCTCAACGATCTGAAAGGTGCTCTTGAGCGCGGACTGGTTACTGAAAAGATGATAGACGACGCGTGCCGTCGCATCCTGATTGCCAAACAACGGCTCGGACTATTCGACGATCCATATAAATATTGCAAGCCTGAGCGTCTGGCTAAAGATATGTACACGCCCCGACATCGCAAGATTGCACGGGATATAGCCGCCGAAACCTTTGTATTGCTTAAAAACGACAAGCATCTCCTTCCTTTGCAAAAGAAAGGGCGGATTGCGCTTATCGGTCCTCTCGCCAATGCCGCAAACAATATGAGCGGAACTTGGAGCGGTTATTGCAAGCATGAGAACCACAAATCCCTGCTTGAAGCTTTCCGCGACGCCATCGGCATCGATGCCGAGCTGCTTTATGCGCAGGGAAGCAATATCTACTATGATGAGTCTACCCAACGAAATTGCGACTGGGGACGCTCTATCGCTCGCGGGAACGATGACGAGATGCATCGCCTGGCCATAGAAACTGCTAATAACGTGGATATCATAATCTGTGCGCTTGGCGAAAGTGCGGAAATGAGCGGAGAGTCGTCGAGCCGTGCAGAAATCACAATCCCCGATATTCAGCGCGATCTTCTCAAACAGTTATACGCTACCGGGAAGCCTGTAATACTGTTGCTTTTCACCGGCCGTCCGCTTGTGCTTGACTGGGAGGACAATCACATTCCAGCCATACTGAATGTGTGGTTCGGAGGCAGCGAGGCAGCCGATGCCATAGCGGACGTTGTCTTCGGAGAAAAGGTGCCGTCCGGGAAACTGACCACCATATGGCCACGTAAAATCGGCCAGATACCGCTGTATTACAATCATCTGCCCTCAAGTCATCCCGACTTTGACTCCACGCAGTTCAACCCCTATCGAAGTAACTATATCGACGTGAGCAACGAACCTCTTTACCCGTTCGGTTATGGATGCAGCTATACCACATTCGCTTATTCAAAACCATATATAAGCACCGACCGATTGGCAAAAGGAGGGGCTATATCGCTTTCAATAGATGTCAGCAATGCCGGGGATTACGATGGATACGAAATTGTGCAATTGTATATCAATGATCCAGTTGCCCGGATAGCCCGTCCTGTCAAAGAATTGAAATCTTATAAACGGGTATTCATCCCGAGGGGAGAGACCGTGACTGTCAGCTTTGAGATAAATAATGATATGATCAGATATTATGACAACGAGCTGAAATATGGGTACGACCCAGGTGAATTCCGCGTCATGGTGGGGCCTGACTCAAAGAATCTTCAGTCCCTGACTTTTTACGCCGAATGACAACAACATCATGTCATCGCTCGGCACGCATGGGGTTGTTTAGAAAATCCTCATAAGCGAGTTTTATGCCTTCACGCAGTTCGGTGCGGTAGGTCCACCCAAGTGCGGTGGCCTTTGATACGTCGAGCAGTTTGCGTGGGGTGCCGTTTGGTTTTGTCGTGTCCCATACGATCCTGCCCCGGTAACCTGTGATGTCGGCTACCATCTCTGACAGCTCTCTGATTGACAGTTCTTTGCCGGTGCCGGCATTGACAGTCTCGTTGCCCGAATAGCTGTTCATGAGGAACACGCACAGGTTGGCCAGATCGTCGACATACAGGAATTCGCGCAACGGGGATCCGTCGCCCCAGCATACGACCTCGCTGACATTCTGCTCCTTAGCTTCGTGGAATCGGCGTATCAGTGCCGGCAGCACATGGCTGTGACGCGGATGATAATTGTCATTTGGTCCGTACAGATTGGTGGGCATCACCGATATATAGTCCGTACCGTACTGGCGGTTAAGGAATTCGCAGTATTTCAGTCCAGAGATCTTGGCCAGTGCATATGCCTCGTTGGTCTTTTCGAGTGCTCCGGTCAGCAGGCATGATTCGGGCATGGGCTGCGGAGCCAGTCGCGGATATATGCATGACGATCCGAGAAACAGCAGTTTCCTGCATCCGTTACGCCATGCGGCGTTTATCACATTCATCTCGAGCATCATGTTGTCGTACATGAAGTCGGCAAGGCCCTCGCTGTTGGCTATTATACCGCCTACCTTAGCCGCGGCGAGGAACACGTACTCGGGCTTTTCGGTTTCAAAGAATTCATTTACAGCCTGCTGGCTGATGAGATCGAGTTCCTTGTGAGTACGTGTTATTATGTTGCTGTATCCCTGACGTTCGAGTTCACGTACGATTGCCGATCCCACCATGCCGCGGTGTCCGGCTACATATATCTTTGATTTCTTCTCCACGATTCCAGGATTGAGTTTGAATTTAACGGAATGAACTTTTATTTTACAATTCCTTTCTCGAGATATTCTTCCAGATTGGTGCGTACCTGTTCGCCGGCGCGCTCCACCGCTACCTTAGCCATATCGGAGTCGACCATAAGGTTGACAAGCTGTTCGAACGATGTCTTCCTGGACGGATCCCAGCCAAGCTGTCGGCGGGCTTTGGCCGGATCACCCAGAAGATTGACGACATCGGTGGGACGGTAAAAGTCGGGCGAGACCTCTACCAGCACTCTGCCGGTCTTGGTGTCCACACCTTTCTCGTCGGCTCCCTCTCCCTCGAACCGCAGTTCTATGCCGGCGCGTCTGAATGCCAGCTGGCAGAATTCTCTTACCGAGTGCTGTACACCTGTAGCGATCACAAAGTCATCAGGTTCAGGTTGCTGAAGTATGAGCCACATGCACTCGACATAGTCGGGTGCGTATCCCCAGTCACGCAGTGACGACAGGTTGCCGAGGTAAAGTTTTTCCTGCTTGCCCTGGGCGATACGTGCTGCCGCCAGGGTTATCTTGCGGGTGACGAAAGTTTCTCCCCTGCGTTCACTTTCGTGATTGAACAGAATGCCTGAACAGCAGAACATGCTGTAGGCTTCGCGGTATTCCTTTACAATCCAGTAGCCGTAGAGTTTTGCCACAGCATAGGGGCTGTAGGGCTGGAAGGGAGTGAGCTCGTTCTGGGGTACCTCGACCACTTTACCGTAGAGCTCACTGGTAGAGGCCTGGTATAGGCGTGTGGTATTGGCAAGACCGGTAACCCGCAGTCCTTCGAGCAGGCGCAGAACGCCGGTGGCATCTACATTGGCGGTATATTCGGGCGAGTCAAACGAGACCTGTACGTGGCTCTGTGCCGCCAGATTGTATACCTCGTCGGGCCTCACGCGCTCCAGCACTTTGACTATCGACATGGAGTCGACAAGGTCGGCGTAGTGCAGATGGAAGCAGGGATGTCCCTCGAGGTGGGCTATACGTTCCCGGTAATCGACCGACGATCTCCGTATGGTGCCATGCACATCATATCCCCTGGAGAGAAGGAATTCTGCAAGATAAGATCCGTCCTGACCGGTTATGCCTGTTATAAGAGCTGTTTTCATGGGTATGTATTATGTTTATGAGCCGAAAATTCCGAGGAACCATGTGGCTATGTTTACGTATATTATGAGTCCGACAATGTCGTTTGAGATCTGTATGAACGGTCCTGTTGCCAGAGCCGGATTGATCTTGAGTTTCTCGAGTGTAAGCGGTACGACGGTACCAAGTATCGTGGCGAACATGACCACAGCCCATAGCGAGCAGGCAACAGATACAGTAACGGCAAAGTCGTCAGGCAACATGATCAGGTTATATACGAATATGACTCCACTGAGTACTGAGGCGTTCAGCAGTCCTATCAGTACCTCTTTACCAAGCTGTGAGGCAAACTGTCTGATTTCCAAAGATCCATTGGCCAGACCCTGTACTACGATAGCCGATGCCTGTACTCCTACATTACCTCCTGTGCCGCCTATGATCGGTATGAAGAGTGCCAGTGCCGTCACCGCTTCGAGCTGATTCTCAAAGCCGCCGAGAATCAGTGAAGCCAGTATACCGCTCGCTATGCCGATCAGCAGCCATGGTATCCGCGCCTTGGTCTGGGCAAATACCGAGTCATCGGCATCGACGTCACTTGACAGACCCGAGGCCAGCTGGTAGTCACGTTCGCTCGACTCGCGCACCTCATCCATGACATCATCGACGGTGATGCGTCCGAGAAGACGTCCTATGGAGTCGACCACAGGCATGGCCACAAGGTCGTATTTCTCAAAGTCGAGGGCCACCTCGTCAATCGGGGTATCGGCTTTGACCGAGACGGGATCCTCCTCCATCACATGTTTGATTTTGGAGACAGAAGGGTGGGTTATAAGTTTCTTCAGCGGCAGGATTCCGCGCAGACGGTTATCATTGTCAACGACATAGACGTAGTATATCTCGTCCATCTCCTCGGCCTGCATCCTCATCTGTTTGATACACTCAGGCATCGACCAGTTCTCGTTGACAACGATCATCTCGGTGCCCATCAGACCGCCGGCCGTATCTTCGTCATACTTCAGCAGGTCAATGATGTCGCCGGCCTGTTCCACATCGTCGATGTGTGACAGGATTTCGTCCCGTTCCTCCTCGTCAAGTTCCTGTATGAGGTCAACTGCCTCGTCGGTGTCGAGGTGGTCGATCTGGCGGGCGATATCCTCGGCCTGCATACCCGACAGTAGCTGCCGGCGGTCGTCTTCATCGAGTTCCATCAGCACGTCGGCGGCCGTCTCGTCATCGAGCAGCTTGTACAGATACTCGGCCTCTTCTATATCGAGTTCCTGATACAGTTCGGCTATATCGGCAGGGTGCATGTCTTCAAGTATGCGGCGTGCTTCCTCCTCGTTGTGGCCGGAGATGATCTCTTTTATGTTATCGAGATATTCGGGGGTGTACTCCTTCATGGCTTGACGTTGCGAAGGGTTGATACAATGTTGGTTAACTCAATGAACTGTGCTACCGAGAGCTGTTCCGGTCTCAGACTTAGTATTCCGGCATGTTCGTCGGGTATCACAGTGCCTGCCGGTAAAAGGCTCCTGACGGTATTGCGCAGGGTTTTACGCCGCTGGCCGAACGTAGTTTTGACTACGGTCCTGAAAAGACGTTCGTCACATCCCAGACAGGTGACTTCGTTACGGACCATCTTTATGACACCGCTTTTTACCTTGGGTGGCGGATTAAACACATGCTCGCTGACTGTAAAGAGATACTCCACGTTGTACCAGGCCTGCAGCAGTACGCTCAGTATACCTCGTGCTCTGGTTCCCGGAGGTGCGGCCAGACGTTCGGCGACCTCGCGCTGCAGCATGCCCGAGCAACATGTGACGGTATCTTTGTATTCAAGCACATGGAAGAATATCTGGGACGAGATATTGTAAGGGTAGTTTCCTATCACGCAACATTTGCGGTCATGACAGTATTCATGCAGGTCGAGTTTCAGAAAATCACCTTCGATGATGCGGCCGTCAAGGTCGGGAAAGTTTGATTTCAGATAATTGACGCTCTCGCTGTCAATCTCGGCCACCGTGACATCGTGCCCTTTGTCGAGAAGCTGTCGTGTGAGTACTCCCATACCGGGTCCGACCTCCATGACAGGCAGTCCAGCGTAGTCGTCGAGAGTCGAGGCGATACGACCGGCTATCGACAAGTCGGTAAGGAAATGTTGTCCTAATGCTTTCTTCGGTTTAACCTGTGACATGGGCTGAGATATATAGTTCATGCAAAAGTACGAAATAATACCTCAATGCCCAACACCAACTCTTAAAACCCGCCAAATATTTTAAAGTGCAGATTAATGAGAGGCCAATTTAAAGCGCAGATTACGCAGATTATTTTGGCCGTCCGGATGTTTGGAGATAAACCGCAAATTCTTTCTACACTTCGTTCTGAAAGCGTTCTGTATAGAATAGGCGGAACGATGAACGCGAATTACGCAAAATTTTATTAGGTGGGGAATAGTAAGGCTATGCCATGTCTGTTCTAATTCTTTTGCGTAATTCGCGTAATTTGCGGTTGTTTAATAAAAACACAAAGAAAAGAGGAAGAAGCGCGGATTCTGCTTTTATTAATCTGCGAAATCTGCGCTTCAATTTTCCCTCCGGATGGCCGCTCCCCAATCTGCGAAATCTGCGCTTCAAATCCTTGCCCGGATGGCTCCTCAACCCACTTTATTGGAGTCCGAATTTCTCGAGGCGTCGGTACAGTGACTGTCGTGTGATACCCAACTGTCTTGCCGCAAGGGCTATGTTGCCGTCACACCGTCTTATGGCCTCCTCAATAGCCTGACGTTCCATCTCGTCGAGAGTCTCGTGACGTGATTCTTCGGTCTGCCGTGCTTCAGCTTCGGCCAGTGCCTTGTTAATCTTCTTTACAAGGTCTTCATTGCTCCACGGTTTGGTCACGAAGTCGGCTGCGCCCAGGTTCATGGATTTGACAGCCAGAGGTATTGTGCCCCAGGCTGTGATCAGTATGACAGGTATCTCCGGCCGCAGTATTTTTATTTTCTGCAACAGCTCAAGACCCTGACGGCCTGTTGTCGTCATAGACAGATTCATGTCAAGTACAACAGCCTTGATTTTTTCATCCCGTACATTGGCAAGAGCGTCTTCCTCATTGCCGACAGCCATAGATTCAATCCGGGCCTTTCTTAGTGCCAGACCTATTGACAGCCTTACAGCGTTATCATCATCTATTATCAATACCATAGGAACCTGTTTTTATGCAAATATACTAAGAATATTCGATGAAAAGAATAGCGAAAGTCATGCGAAGCATGGTTCGCGGTGGCAAAGCCAATTCTTTGAGTCAAATATACTAATAAACTGTTTACATACGGCATATGCGGTCTATGTCGGCGTTGATGTCGGTGTGATGCTCGTAGTCGTAGAGAGTGAGGGAGCGCAGCTGGTACCAGTAGTTCCAATACTTGTAAAGTTCGTTGACATACTGGCGCCGGCTGGTGTCTTTTTTAGACTGCGAATCATTGAGATCGAGGGTCGAGATCTTACCTATCATGAATGTCTCGACGTTGGTGGCATAACGTTTGCGCGCTATTTCGTTGGAACGCCGGGCTATGGCGAGCTGCTGCTGCTGATTGCCGAACCGTTCCACGAGTACGAACAGTTCCTGATTGAAATCCATCGTTTCCTGTCTTAGACGGCTTTCTGTCACACGACGGTTGCTCTCGGCGACCTTTACCTTGCCGCGACGTTTTCCCCAGTCGACGAGCGGGATAGAAAAGCCTATCTCTACCAGCTGGTTGCCGCGCAGTCGCGAATATGCATCATTGAAATCAGTATCGGTACCGGTATAGCCTACCTGTGCGAACAGGTTGATCTGTCTTAGGTCTCCCCTGGCCTTGGCAACTTCATAGTCGGCTTCGAGCTGCCGGCGGCGTATGTTTCTGGCAAACCTGTTGTTGGCCAGCGCGCGGTCAAGCGCGTCGCTATAGTCAATACTGGCCTGCGGAACAGTCTCGGGCACTACCGGAATGATATCTACATCACTGTCAATATTAAGAAACGAACGCAGAGTGAACATATCACTGCGCAGTGTGCTCACCGCGTCGGTCTGTGTCGAACGCGCGTCGAGCAGGTTCAGCTCCATCTGCAGCAGGTCGTTCTCGCTTATCTGCCCCATAGCCCGCTTTTCGACAGCCACGGCATACAGTTTCTCGGCGTTGGCAAGATTCTGTTCGGCAATGGAGAGATTCTCCCGGCTCATTATCAATGTAAAAAAATAGTTGACCGTAGCCAGCGCGACATCTTCGGTAGCGCTGAGAAAGGCTGCCTTGGCTTCAGCGAATTTAACAGGTTCTATACGGCTGTTCCATCTCATGGTGTTTACACCGAGTATCGGCTGAGTGAGAGTCAGTGCTACCGGTATGGTCATGAAACGGTTGCCGCCATCCCCGCCATACTGGTGAAGAAGGTCAAGTGACGAACTGAGACTGAGCTGTCCGCCCGTGAGCGTGATGTTCTGTATCACAGACACCCGGGCCTGTGCATCAAGATAACGGTTCCTTACAAAACTGTACTCTCCATCCCCGTCCATATATGACGAATAACGGTTGGCATATGACGGCGCCGTCGCCGTGAAATCTATCTCGGGAAGACGGTCGGCACGATATGTGCGCCACTCCCAGTAGGCCGTTCTGAGTTCGTCAAGAGCTACAGCGGCATTGACGCTGTGGATACGGGCCGTAAGGATAGCCTCGTCAAGCGTGAGCATCATCTCGGCGGCATGGACGCCGAGAGTAGCTGTCAGCGTCAGTATCAGTATGAAGTATTTTGTCATGGGAAGGCATTATTGGTCTTTGAGAGCATATGCGGGATTGATATTCATGGCACGGCGGGCCGGTGCCCAGATTCCCAGAGCTATGAGAAGTGCAAGTACCGCTATTGTGATGATATATCCTCTGACAATCACACCGGTACCGACCGACTGTATGCCTATGGCATCAAGGACACCGCTGTTGAGAAGCGCCACCAGCAACGGTACCGTTATGACTGTCGATATAAGGAGCATGATTATGCCCTCACTGACAAAGCGCCTGAATATGCTGCCGTCGGTGGCCCCGTTGATTTTTCTGATGGCGATCTCGCCTACACGTTGCTGGGTCCGGAACCAGAAAGTGCCTAAAAAGCCCAGAAATATTACCATCATTATGAAACCGGCGCATATGACGAAATTGCGTATGGACTGAGTGTATTGCAGATGGGCCCGGTCGCGTATGACATCGATACTCCTGAGGTCGCTTATATAGACATTTCCCTGCATTTTGTCTTCCCGTCCAAGCGATGCCATGAATCGGTCACCGGCACCATCTATGACGCGTACCACAAGCTGTTCGCCCCATTGGTTCTCGCTCAGGGGAGTATAGGCTACACCTGCAAACAGTGGCTCGAAGTCATTGCGGCGCATGCCGTAGGCTAAGGCCCCTACGTGCCGTACATTGGAAGTATCACCTATGAAAACGTCACGTCCGCGCATTATCTCAGGATCAATCAGGTTATCGCTGAAATCTTTGTCTATGCCCGACAGCAGGATATCGCCTTTCTCCATAATGGCCGCAAGCTGTTCGGGGGTCTCGCCGTGCAGACCCTGAAGGCGTATCGCACGTATTACATCCGGTGTCATCTGCCGCTGGTTACCCTGATAGGTATAGGTCGTATCCTTCTCTACGAGTCCGAATGTCTGGCCATAGTAATTGTAGCTGTAAGGCATTGCGTTATTCGAACCGACACCAGCCACCTCTACATACGGATTGGAACGCAGACGTCCCATAAGCATGTCCCGGTCCGTGAAACGGTTATGCAGACTGTCGTAGGGCTGGTATTCGGGTGAATCGGACGGGATGACGTTAATATTACCTACATATATGTTATTGAGGTCGTATCCTCTGTTTTCCGAATGCATGTCGCTCATTACGCACAGGAAACTGAAGATAAACTGCAGCACGGCAATGACGATAATCAGTTCCACGATCATCCATAGGTTGGACCGCCACTCGGTCAGCATCTGTGTCAAAAGTTTACGTTTCATCGTTTTTTTGATTTTTATGTCTTCTGTAAGCGCCGTTCTCTGTTACCGACACTTCCGGTTCACCTGGCGTTTATGGCTTCGACTGGACTAAGACGTGACGCCTTCCAGGCCGGTATAGCCGCACTTATTATATTGAGAATAAAGCATATGGTTATCGCTGCCGCTACCGTACCCCAGTTAAGCACGGCGCTGATGGCTGGTGTAGCCCCGCTGCCATAGTTCTCCATGTTTTCATACAGGCCGCTGTAGGTTGATGCGAATATCACTCCTAAGGTCACACCGATGATACCTCCTGCAAGTGTCAGAAGGAAGTTCTCGGCAATGATCTCGGTAATGATGCGTGACCGGCTGCATCCGTAGGCCCTGCGCACGCCGATCTCGCTTATACGGCGACGTATACGGCTGTGGAGCATACTGCTGAGATTTATTGCCGGCACGATGAGCAGAATGAGATATAAGCATGTTCTGATGACACGGCCTGAAGTCTTGTCGGGAGTGCTGTTACTGCCATAGATGCCTGCCGCGATTGTCTCCTGGTCGAAGGGCGATTCGTGGTATATAGTGTACCGGCCCGAAGGAGCGAGTTCGGTGTCAATAACTGCATACCTGGCTTTGACCTGGTCACGTACACTCTGGAAGTCCACACCTTCCCTGACGAGCATCGCTGCCGCCACAGGACCGAATATCTGCTCGTCATTATAACTTTTCATGGCAGGATCGTCAGGCCCGGTGGCTATAAACAGATCGCCGGACCCTGTGCGTGCCAGAGGTGTGTTGTCGTTGACAACACCCACGACGGTATACATCTTATGGTCGACCGACAGTTGCGAACCTATGCAGTCGGTAGTCCCGAAAGCATTGCGTGCGGTGGTGTGGGATATGACACAGACAGGCAGAACCGATTCAGACTCTTCGGTGGTGAAATAACGTCCCGCTACAAGCGGATGGTCAAAGATCATGAAGAAATTGGCGTCGACATGACGTCCGTTGACCATGTACGACTCACCGGTGGTGCCCCTGACTTCCATCCACTCGGTCTGTGGTTCGATGTATGACACCGTTTCCACACCCTCCAGATTTTCATACAGGAGTCTGGCCACACGATAGCTCATTCCTGCCGAACTGTCGTAATTGTTGTCTTTACATCCCACATGCATATATGCGCCCAGCAGCAGTCTGTCACGGCAGCTCTCGGGGGCGTACGGTATAACCTGTACGCGCTGGATCATCACCACAACCATTATGAGGAATACCGACATAGCCGTTGCCAGCAATGACACCCATGCAATGATGGGCTGGTGACGCATGTCGTATATGATCTGTTTTATTTTCTGTCTCATCGCTCTATGTTCCGGACAATAAATATGTTTGTTATTCAGCCTACAATACGGCCGTCGAAGAAGCGTACTATCCTGTCGGTCTCACGTGCCTGAGACTCGTTGTGCGTAACCATCACCACAGTTGTGCCGTCCTCCTTGTTGAGACGGTGCAGCAGAGACATCACTTCAGAGCCCATCTTACTGTCAAGATTACCGGTCGGTTCGTCTGCGAGAACTATGGCCGGGTTACCTATGATGGCGCGGGCTATGGCTACGCGCTGACACTGCCCGCCCGAGAGCTGGGCCGGGAGGTGTCTGATGCGGTGTGACATCTCCAGACGTTCCAGCACCTGTTCAACCTTCTTGCGACGGTCTCCGGCACTGAGGCCGCTGCGGTATATGAGCGGGAGTTCGACGTTGTCGGCTACCGAGAGAGAGGGTATGAGGTGGAAACTCTGGAACACAAAGCCCAGGTTATGATTACGGAAATGAGACAGTTCCCTGTCTGAGAGTCTGCCGCAGTCCGTGTCAAGGAGTGTCACAGTTCCGTCTGTGGGCTTATCAAGAAGCCCTATGATATTGAGCAGTGTTGATTTTCCACAGCCGCTGGGACCCATGATGCTCAGAAATTCACCAGGGTTTACCTGAAGATTGATATTTTCGAGCGCAGTGGTCTCGATATCTTTGGTACGGTATACCTTATGGATTCCGTCAAGTGTTATTATTGCCATATCTGTTCGGGTAAATATTGAATTAAGAGTATGTTTATACGTATTTATCTGATTCCAAGTTTCCTTTTAGTACGATAACGCTCCATGTCGTTTACAGCCACACGGTCACCCGGCATCAGTCCGTCAGTCACCTCTATGTATTCCCTGTTGCTGTCGCCGAGTTTTACCTGACGTTTCACCAGCCTGCTGTCGCCGTCCATGACAAATAGACTGTAGTCTCCCGGCCCCTTGAAGAACGGCCCCGACGGAATACGTGTGACATTGTCTTTATAACCGTAGGTGACATACAGGTCGGTGCGCAGACCCGAGCGCAGACGGCTGTTGCGCGGATCATCGAGCCTGACCATGAATGATACCACACCGGCCTTGGCCTGCGGTGTGATATTGGTCACGCATCCCCGTATTATAGTCTGACCTATGCGGACGTTGACCTCGGCTCCTATCTCTACTTTGTTGCTGCTTCCCTCGGGAACCTCGGCCGAGATTCTGAACTGCGAAAGATCCGATACGACTGCCACACGCTCACCGGCGTTGACCTGAGAGCCGATTTCGGTTATAAGGAACGTGATTATACCGTCACTCGGAGCCGGAATACGTCCCTGTTCGAGAGTGCGCTGTTTCAGCATGATGTCTTTGTCGATATTGCTCATACCCAACTGCTGGACCTGCTCGGCGGCTACCGTACGCATGCGTTCATTCTCAAGTTTTGTGCGCAGTTGCCTGAGCTGCAGCACGGCGGTGGCATAGGCGGTCTCGGCCTGGCGCACACGGTCGCCCGTTCCGCTGCCTATGGAGTCAAGCCGCCGCTCATTGATAACTTCAATGGACAGACGGCTGGCCTGCATCTCGCTGACTTCGATCTGCATTTCAAGATCGCTCAGGAGGGTTCGGTGACTGAGCCTGAGCTGTTCGAGTTCCTGCTGCCCTATCGTGCGGCTGTCGATTAGTTTGTCGAGGGCGGTTTCTTCCTGCTCCAGATCGAGCTGCAACAGAGGTGTGCCCGCTTTTACGGTATCTCCTGGCTGTGCGTAGACTTTCATTATACGAGTTGTTACCGGCGAATTGACGATTTCCTCATAGGCCGGTACAACACGTCCCGAAGCCGGGACCGTTATTTCAAGCGGACCATTGTCGACTGAGGCTATAGTGAGATCCCGGCGGTTTACCGATGTGCCTACCATCGATATGCCCGTCCACATGACCGCAACGATGATCGCGATAATGGATATGTATTTTATCAGGCGACGTCGCCGTTCGGCTCTGATTACATCTGAATCGATCTTCCTGTCCATAATAATTTGCCGTTTCTTATACCGACAAATTTATGAAAAGGAAAAACAGTTGTCAAACTATGTTATAAATCAATGTGTTAAGGCAGGCCTACGTGTCCATTTCCGTACATCGGCCCGCTATATCCCAATATTAATGCCGCACGGCCAGGATCGCGTCAACCCTGTCGGTGATGATAGACGGCCGTATGCCCGACATACAGCGCATATCGCCCGTGATGCATGGTTTGTTGCCGAAGACCGAACATGGGCGGCACGGGATAGGCAGCTGGATGTTGTTCTGTTCGGGTACATGCCATCCGCCGAATCCGCAATAAGGATGTGTCGCACCCCACACTGCTATGACCGGTGCTCCGGCAAGCGATGCCATGTGCATGTTGGCCGAGTCCATAGTGATCATTGCATCGAGATCATGGAATAACGCAAGTTCGGCACCAAACCCGTGGCGTTCTCCGGCAAGCGATATCGTGGACGGATATTTGCGAGCCCACTCTCCAAGTATTTTCTTTTCATAAGGCCCTCCGCCAAATAAAAATACAGATGTACCCGTGCGTCCCGACAACTCCCTGAGGACCTGTTCCATAAGCGATAACGGATATATCTTTCCCTCATGCCTGGCAAACGGTGCTATGCCTATCCATATCTCTCCCTGACGTTTGGGCGGTGTTATGGCTTTATAGACCTCCGGACTGGCATCCAGTCCCTCGAACAGACCTGTGAATGCCTGACTTGCTTCCAGTCCTGCCGCAGCAAGGGTCTCGCGATAGCGGTCAATGGAATGAGTCAGCGGCAACATTACCTTGTGAGAACGGCGCGTAAGCTGTTTTTTCTGTGAACGCCCCTTATTGATGTGGTATGTAGGTATGCCATGCACACGTGCCGCCATCCTTAACATTTTGGTTCGGAGGACATCATGCAGATCGGCCACAACGGTTATACCGTGATTGTCAATCATGGCGTTCATCAGACGCCACATGCCCGCCGGACCTTTGTAGTCTACGAGGTCCACTCCTTCTACGATAAGGTTGTCAGGCCGGTTGATAAACAGCCCGGTCATTGAGGTACGTGTAAGCATTACCACGGTGGCATGCGGATTGGTCCGACAGGCATCGTAGAGAGCCGGTATGGTCATGGCGACGTCGCCCAGCGCCGAGAAGCGCGTTGCGAGCACCACAGGATGGTCAGTCTTTTTTTTATTTCGAACCATAAAGCACCGGGTTGGTATCCGGATCGTTGTACATTTTCATCTGACGGTATACTTTCATATACTTGCGTCCTGCGGCTATATCGTCAAGCAGAGTATCAATGGCCGTGATTAGATCCTGACGCTGTTCCAGAAGTATATCGAGTTTGGCCTGACACCTGGCTATATGAGCCGGGGTGGCATCGGTACGCGATACCTCCTGTTGCATGTGATATATCTTGAGGGCGAGGATCGACAGGCGGTCAAGAGCCCACGCCGGACTCTCGGTATTTATCGTAGCGCCGGGAAGCGGGGTCACGTCCGAATATCTGTTGCGATAATATGTATCAAACTCCTCGACCATATCGGTACGGTCCTGGTTGGAACGGTCTATACGCCGTTTAAGGGCAAGAGCCCCGACTGGATCAATAGCTGGATCGCGAATTATATCCTCGAGGTGCCACTGCACGGCATCAATCCAGTTTTTCTCATACAGGGTATGCTCGAATGTCCCGGTCTCGTAAGGATTGGTGTGGGTGGCATCAACGTGGTCGCTTACGTGATAGTCGGCGGTAGCGCGCTCGAATATGTCAAAACAATGCTGTGCTTGGCTCATGTCGGTATAATATTTTTTAAGTGAGATTGCAAACTTACGAAAAACAGTTGATAAGTACAATATGTTTTGATCAACTTTTACAAAGCTTGATAAAATGTGTCTTGTTGTATATGCCGTATCAACGAAAATCTACATGAAAAGAATGGCTGTATTGTTAACGTATATAAATACAACGCCGACAAAAGTCTCGTAAGTTAAAAAGATGTTAATGTTATGCATTTTTTCGTTCTAAAATTATGCTGTAAAACATAAATGCTTTACCTTTGTATCAGTTTTTCATGGTATTAGATTTAAGGTAAGAAGATTATTCGTCGGGATGACGGATAATTTTTTTTGTGTCTTACCGAATCTGCCTTTTTCTATCCTGACCGTACCTCTGACTGTGTCCGGTATACTCTGCATCAACAAATCCAGATAAATTTGATTTACTATCGATTTATATGTAAATTTGCGGTGCTAATCATACATCAACAGAGACTATGAATGCTGAAATCCAGAAACAACTTTCTGCTGATCCGGACGGATTGCTGACTTACGAGTATATCGCTAACCATATTGACACGTGCGCCGAGTGTATCGATATGCTTATAGACAATATGATTAAAGTAGATCGTAACGGCCAGTTCATTGTAAGTGCCGCACGTTATCTCACGGCTATTGATGCCGAAGGATTCCGCCATGCCATTGACAGGCTTGTGTCTTCGGCTATAGAGAAGGACCGTGAGCATCGCTATCTTCCCGATCTGCTTGAGGGTGTATATGGTCCCGACTATGCCTTGAGGGCCGATATACTGCGCGCTACCGACGACAATTTCCGTCGCATTGAGAAACGTCTCAATCCCAATACCGCAATATGAAACATCTGTTAATCACAATCATCGTGGCTATTGCCTTGACGTCCTGTGGCGGAAAGGCCTCTACCACAATATCAGACACTAATAATATGGATACAACCGGAATTATTGTGAATTTCGAGACCTCAAAGGGTAACATTTCAGTACGGCTCTATGACGATACTCCCGCCCACCGGGATAACTTTGTCAGGCTCGTCAATGACGGGTACTATGACGGTACACTGTTCCATCGCGTCATCAGGGATTTTATGATACAGGCGGGTGACCCCGATTCCAGAACTGCCGCTCCAGGCCAGATGCTTGGCTCGGGAGGTCCTTCATACACTTTGCCGGCAGAGATTGTGTATCCGTCGCATTTTCACAGACGTGGTGTGCTGGCCGCTGCCCGTCAGGGTGATCAGGTGAATCCCGAACGTCGCTCGTCGGGTTCTCAGTTTTATATCGTTACCGGCCAGGTGTACAGTGATTCGATGCTTACACAGCTCGACAAGAGTCTCAGGGTACAACGTATAAACGAGGTGTTCCAGCGTCTCAGAGGTGAGAACCGCGACCGTATAATGTCACTGAGCCGTGCCGGTGACCGTGATGCTCTTGACAGACTGCGCGATGAGATGGTTGCTCAGGCTGAAGCCGAGGCCGGGACAGCTCCCGGTCTTACCGCAGAGCAGCGGCAGGCCTATACCACAGTCGGCGGTACTCCCCATCTTGATGGTCAGTATACAGTTTTCGGCGAGGTTGTGGAAGGTATGGATATTGTGGACGCCATACAGTCTGTAGAGACAGGAAATGCCGACAGGCCTGTGGAAGATGTGAGGATTATCAAAGCCACCGTGGCCCGATGACCGGCCAGGTAACGACATTCACTCTCGCCAACGGACTGAGGGTTGTACATCAACAGGATAGCGCTACCGCCATGGTGGCGCTTAACTTGTTGTATAATACCGGTGCACGTGATGAGAATCCCGAACTTACCGGAATGGCCCATCTGATAGAACACCTGATGTTCAGCGGTTCGGCCAATGTCACAGACTTTGACGGCGAGCTGCAGAGGGCCGGAGGAACAAGCAATGCCTGGACCGGCAATGATTTTACATGTTTCTACGAGATTATCCCGGCGGTCAATGTCGAGACCGCATTCAGGATAGAGAGCGACAGAATGCTCTCGCCGGCTATATCACGGCGTAATCTCGATATACAGCGTTCGGTGGTGATCGAGGAGTTCAAGCAGCAATGTCTTAACCGTCCGTATGGAGACCTCTCCCACTGTCTCCGCAGCCTTGCATACCGCGTACATCCTTACCGGTGGCCGGTAATAGGTCTGGAGCCCTCCCATCTGGAGCGTGTGAGACTGGAGGATGTTTTCGATTTCTTTGACAGCCATTATTCCCCGTCAAATGCGGTTCTGGCTGTGACAGGAAATATTTCTGCCGAAAGGTGCCGGGAACTGTGTGAGCACTGGATGGCCGATATACCGGCCCGGCCCGTAGCTCCGCGCCTATATTCAGCCGAACCTTTGCCTGAGGAACCGAGAGAGCTTGAAGCCAGCGGCCATGTACCGTATACGGCTATCATTATGGCTTATCCGATGGACGGTTACGGCACTACAGGTTACCGTGCGGCCGATGCTGTCACCGATGTGCTTTCAAACGGCAAGTCGTCCCGCTTCGAGCATCACCTGCTGACAGGTACGGATTTGTTCAGCGAACTGGACGCCTCGATAACAGGATCGGAGGAACCAGGACTGCTTATGGTCAATGCGCGTCTGCGGGATAAGGGGCCCGAAGCAGAGTCGCGAGCCATAAGAGCCATTGGGCGGGAACTCGACAGGCTCATTGACAGCGGAGTTACCGGACATGAACTGGAACGAGCCAAGAACAAATTCGAGTCTCAGTACACATTCGGCAATCTACACTATGCCAATATAGCGGGTAATCTGGCTCTCGAGACTATGCACGGAGAGCGCCCCGGAGCCAGTGTGGCTGCTTACAGAGCGCTGACAAAGACCGATGTTGACCGGTACGCGCGTACGATACTTGATTCCTCGCGCCGCATGACACTTATCTACAGGCCGATATAATCGACCGTCCGGGTTTATCCTGTATATAATGTGGAATTTATATCGGGAATCGCTTTATATATAGGTAAGCATTGGAAATTTAGCAAGACGTTATGAATATAAGAGGAAAACTGTCTGTCCTGTTGCTGGTATTTATTTATCATATGCCATATATTTACGGAAAGACAGTGCATATCTGCACACCGTCGACATCCCTTGTACTTGAGGCGAAAAAAGGTGAGGAATTAAAATATGTATATTATGGAACCCGGATAGGCGACACGGATATACAGGGACTCGGACCGGCCGGTTCGCCATATGCCTGCGCATATGCCGGGTATGGGAAATATCCCGACGAGGTGACTCCGTTATCTGTTATACATTCCGACGGAAACATGACGACGCGTCTTGTCGTAAGAGATGTGGAAGTGGATAATGCCGGCGGGTCTGTCCTGACCAGAATTAAAACATCGGATGATGTCTATCCGTTTGATGTCGACGTATGTTACCGTACTTATGAAGATTCCGATGTGCTGGAAACATGGACGGAAATCACCAGCCGGGAAAAAGGATATGTCACTCTTACCCGTTATGATTCGGCATGTATTCCTATACATATCGGTAATGTGTGGGTGTGTCACATGTCGGGCGGATGGGCTAATGAAGCCCGGATTGTCGAGGAACCGCTTCAGCCTGGAGTACTGACGGTACGTAATAAGGAGGGTATACGTAATTCCCAGACGTCAAGGGCCGAGATGATGTTCTCTCTGGACGGGAAACCTCAGGAGGAGAATGGAGCTACAATAGGTGCCGCACTCTGTTACAGTGGTAATTATGCACTTGATGTGGACACATATACAGGGCGATATCATTATTTCAGAGCCGGAATAAATCCTGATAATTCCAGTTATAGACTTGATTCGGGAAGGAGATTTGTTACTCCTCCTGTCGCAATGACATTCAGCATGGATGGAAAAGGTGGAGTGAGCCGCAATTTCCACCGGTGGGGCAGGAATCATGTGCTCTGCCACGGTAACTCTCCGCGCAAGGTGTTGCTCAACAGCTGGGAAGGCGTTTATTTCGATATTAATGAGCCGGGGATTGTTTCCATGATGAATGATGCCGCATCGCTTGGCGTAGAACTGTTTGTATTGGATGACGGGTGGTTCGGCGGCAAGTATCAGCGTAGCGATGATACAAAAGCGCTTGGCGACTGGGTTACCGACAGACATAAATTGCCTAATGGACTTAAAGCACTGATTGACAGTGCGCATGCATCGGGAATCGGGTTCGGATTATGGATAGAGCCTGAAATGGCCGATATCTCGAGTGAATTGTATGAGAAACACCCGGACTGGATTATAAAGGCCCCGGGACGGGCAATCGTGCCGGGGCGGGGTGGCGCTCAGGTGGTTCTCGATTTTTCGAATCCCCGTGTACGTGATTATGCTGTCGGTGCCGTAGACCGTATAATAAGAGAAAACCCCGGGATAGAATATATAAAATGGGATTCAAACAGTGGTATATACATGCATGGTTCGCAATATCTTGCCCGGGACAGACAGAGCCATCTGTACATAGACTGGCATAATGGATTCCGGGAAGTGCTGGAACGGGTGAGAGAGAAACATCCTGATATCGTGATGCAGGCCTGCGGCGGGGGTGGCGGACGTGTCAACTGGGGTGTATTGAAGTATTTCGATGAATTCTGGACGAGTGACAACACCGATGCGCTGCAGCGTGTGTATATGCAGTGGGGAACATCCCATTTTTATCCGGCTATAGCCATGGGCGCCCATATCAGCGCCTCGCCCAATCACCAGACATGCAGAAGCATGCCTATAAAATATCGTGCCGATGTAGCCATGAGCGGCAGACTGGGAATAGAACTGCAGCCGGATAAAATGACAGAGGAGGAATATGCCGTATGTCGCAATGCCGTGAAGGATTACAGGGATGTGCGTGAAGTGATACAGTTCGGGGATCTGTACCGACTGAAGTCTCCGTATGACCGTCAGGGGATAGCATCGCTGATGTATGTCTCACCCGGTAAAGACGAGGCTGTATTTTTCTGGTATAGGACAGAGGTGTTTGCCGGACAGATACTTCCTGTGGTCAGGATGGCCGGTCTTGAGGCTGACGGCATGTACACTGTTACCGAACTGAACCGTATTGATGACACTGCACTGCCGTTTGAAGGGAAAAGCTATAGCGGATCTTTTCTGATGAATAATGGTCTTGACATTCCATACCGTCATGATGTCGAGGCAAGCCGTAAGAATGAATTGTCAAGCAGGGTTCTTCACCTGAAAAAAATACACGCCAAGTGATATTGCATATGAAACACCCGGAACATCTTTTTGTCAGAATCACACTTGTGATCATGCTTCTGTCGGGCATAGTTTTCCCTGCATGGAGCAAAACAGTACTCCGCTCTCCCGACGGAAACATTGAAGTATCGTTCGAACTGGCAGGATCGGGCCGTCCGACGTATTCCCTCTCTTACAAAGGAAGTACTGTGGTCGGTAAATCGCCGATGGGCTTCATTCTCGACAACGGAGTATCGCTTGACAATGGTTTCACGATAGACGGTATATCACACACTGAATGTGACAGTGTGTGGACTCCGTTGTGGGGAGAGAACGATTCCATCGTTGAAAACTATAAAGGAATGACTGTGGCGCTCGCCAAAGGGAATACACGTATGGACATTGAGTTCAGAGCTTTTGACGACGGGGTCGGGTTCAGATATATACTACCGTATAGCGGAGATTCAGCCATTGTCATACAAAGCGAGACGACTTCATTTGCAATGACCGGAAATCATATCGCATGGTGGATACCGATGGATTATGATTCGCAGGAATACGAATATACTGAATGCAGGCTCTTGGACATACCGGCCAAGGGAGTACAGACTTCGCTGATGATGAAGACCGACACCGGGCTGTATCTGAACATTCATGAGGCGGCGTTGGTTAATTTCCCGGCCATGCATCTTGATTTCAACAAGAAAAACATGACTTTCCGCTCTCATCTCACACCACGTCCCGACGGTACCGCCGCACGTGTGGCTGCTCCGTTCCGTACACCGTGGCGCACTGTGACGGTAAGCGACAGGGCTACCTGTATACTGGCGTCTGATCTGATCCTTAATCTCAATGAACCGTGCCGGATAGAAGATACATCATGGATACATCCCATAAAATATATGGGTGTATGGTGGGAGATGATTACCGGTAAAAGCCGGTGGAGTTACACCAGTGCCTCGGATTTTGATCTGTCACGTTTTGACTACTCGGCTGCAAAACCCCACGGACGGCATGGCGCTGATAACAGGAATGTGAGGAAGTATATTGATTTCGCATCGGCCCATGGGTTTGATCAGCTTCTCATAGAGGGCTGGAATGTAGGCTGGGAAGACTGGTACGGAAAAGAGAAAGACTATGTTTTTGATTTTGTGACTCCTTATCCTGATTTTGATATAGAGGCCCTTAACAAGTATGCATCAGACAAGGGGATAAAGCTTATGATGCATCACGAGACATCCGGATCAGTAGGTAACTATGAGCGGTATATGGATGCGGCATATGATCTGATGAACAGATACGGCTATGATGCGGTCAAGAGCGGCTATGTAGGCAGGATATTGCCGAAAGGGGAATTCCATTACAGTCAGGATATAGTTAATCATTATCAGAAAGCGGTTGAGAAAGCTGCCGAAAAACATATTATGGTGAACGCTCATGAGGCTGTGCGTCCCACGGGACTGTGCCGTACATGGCCTAACCTTATGGCTAATGAAAGTGCTCTGGGACAGGAATATGCCGAGATGACACCGCAGCATGTCACCATATTGCCATTTACAAGGCTCAAGGGTGGTCCGATGGATTTCACTCCCGGAATATTCAGGATGGATATAACGTCGTTCGCCCCGGGATATCAGGGAAAAAGGAAACGTGCGACAATAGCCAATCAGCTGGGATTATATCTTACCATGTATTCCCCGATACAGATGGCGGCCGATATGCCGGAGCATTATGAAAGACATATGGATGCCTTCCGGTTCATAAAGGATGTTCCTGTAGACTGGAGCCGGAGTGTGTATCTTGATGCTGAGCCTGGAGAATATATTGTAGTCGCCAGGAAAGATAAGAATAGCGGCAACTGGTATGTCGGCGGAGTGACCGATGAGAATTCACGAGACTATGATCTGCAGTTTGATTTTCTGCCGGAAGGACAGGAGTATGAATGTACCGTATATTCGGATACCCATGATAGTGACGGATTCACCAATCCCGAGGAGTATGAGATAAAACACAGCCGTGTGACTTCCGGGTCGTCGATGCGGATACATATGTCGCGGGCCGGAGGTTTTGCTGTCAGTCTCAGGCGCGTGTACAGCATTCTGCAGCTTAACATATGGCAGGAATGCACAATGGTTGACGGTGGATATGACGCTCTCGTTGATGAGCTGTGTCGTCTGACCCCGGATTTTGTCACGCTGAGTGAGGTCCGTAATTATGGGGATATTGATTTCATGGGAAGATTATGTGATTCGTTACGGGACAAAGGTCTGTATTATTATTCATGTCCGAGTAACGATTCAGGGATATTGAGCCGTTTTCCGATAAAGGATTTCTCGACAGTATATCCTCTTAAGGATGATTCGGGAAGTATATACCGTGCTGATGTGGATATGGAAGGACATGGACTCTCTGTCTATACAGCCCATCTCGACTGGCATGACTATTCGTGCTATAACGCAAGAGGGTATGACGGATCGACATGGAAGGAGACGGCATTACCTTCAGGATCGGACGTGATGCTGGAGACCGGCTTGCGTTCGAAGCGCATGGATGGAATCAACGCTTTTATAAATGATGCTGTGAACAGAATAAACGAAGGGCATTATGTCATACTGGGCGGCGACTTCAATGAGCCTTCGTTCAAGGACTGGACCTACGGGATGTCTGATCGGTATGATCATAATGGTTTTGTGGTGGAATGGCCCGTGACCAAGGCCCTTGAAGACAATGGTTTTGTAGATGTATGGAGAAGACTTTATCCGGATCCGGTAATGAATCCCGGTATTACGTATCCGTCTGATGTACCGTCGCTTCCTGCCGACAGGATCTGCTGGGCTCCTAAGGCCGATGACCGTGACAGGATAGACTTTATATTCTTCAATGATACTGGTATCGAGCCGCTTGATGTGTCAATAGTAGGACCGTGTACATCAATGTCAAGATCGGAAAGGGTAGAAGAGCAGACATCCGACAGTATCATCACCCCCTGTGGTATATGGCCGAGTGATCATAAGGGTGTAGTCGCAAAATTTACGGTAGGAAGGCGGTAGCAGAGGGGGGAACGGGGTCTAAAACCTGAAAGTGATACCGAACAGACCGTGCATGCGCTGTCCCGGCATGGCCCCGGCCAGCAGATAGCGTCCCTGGCCTATTCTCTCAAGCCTGCCCCATACCGCTACAGTCTCGTCGATATTATAGGTGATACCCAGACGTCCGCACATCACGCGTCCGAGTGACATAAAACCATAGGTTGTGGTAACCGGAAGCTCGGTGTTTTCCTGCATGCTTGAGAGTGTGCATATCTTACGTCCGCGTCTCAGTTCAAAACCTCCCTCTATGGCGAGTTCCTCAAAAGGAAGCCATGATACAGAGACATCAAGAACCTGCCTGGCCCGGTCACTCCAGCGGTAATAGGCGTGGTCGATATCATTGTTTACCGCGCCTTCCAGCATGGCGCGGGCCGAGAACCGGCGCCCGCGGTCATAACGCAGTTCAACACTATAGTAGGCGGTAGTGATATCGGAAGTGGCAAAGGTGCTTACTCCGTCAGATAATGTCGGCAACGCCCAGTCAGAAGCCGATGAGAATCCGCCGCGGGCAGTGATACTGAATCCCTTGAACGGTCCTGCCGAGATGCCGGCCTTGACGTCACCGTCAAGAAATGACGGTCTGGCCGATGCCAGGGGCGCGGCATAGCGGTTGATTTCATAAAGGTCTCCAAGAGTGTTGAGGTGCGTACCGCTTTCGACGGTGGTGAAGAAACGCAGGTAGCGGGATATATTCCAGTCGAGCACTCCCCGGGCTCCGGTCCGTGTGCTGTTGTGGTCGCCGGTGGCTATGTCTATTACCGGACCTATGTGACCGGCGAACTTCGATGCGTTGAACCTGAATGATGCTCCGACGCTTATCACACCGGGGCTATAACTTCCGATAGCGTGGAAATCCTTCATCCCGGGCATGTAAAGGTAGCGGTTGCTGAGGTTACTTCCTGTATATCCGACGGTCAGTCCCATACCGAACGCATCGTTGAACATAAGTTGCCCCGATGCCTTTATGTTTCCTGTTGTCTGATGCAGGGCCCGGGGGGAATCTGTTGAATTTTCAAATCCGACAGGGAAGCATGCTTTTCCAAAAGCGAACCGGTCGAGATTTCCTTCCAGTGACCACCCCGATGCGGTCTCGTCAAGAGTCGAGTGCCATCCGGCTCCAAGTCGGTAGCGATAGATATTCTGGGTGGAGGGGTCAAGGCGGTCGGACGGATAGTTGAAATGGGACATGTACAGAGATGTGGCCGCTGTCATTGTGCCGTAACGCGAGCGGCTGGAAAAGTCAAGTCCCAGATCGAAGTCGGTGGTTGCCACACGTGCGCGTGGTGAGTCGGCTGCGGTGCCGGTGTGCTCCTTGTAGCGGTTTCGGTTGAGTTGTGTCCATGCTTCCAGACGTGTAGACCTGGTGTTGACAAGGCGGTATCCGGCTGAGACTCCGAAGTCGGCCCACGGGTAGTATCCTGCCACAAGATAGCCGGCATAGTCGCCCGGCGGGTAGATGGGGTCACCGGCGACAGGTGCCAGCGTTCCGATCATCGGGGTGACAGGCATGGAAATGGCTGTGCCGTTGTAGCGTAACGAAGAGGCCGGGAACGACCTGGACAGTGTTACCGGACTGATGTCAAGCCGTGAGGTGGCGCGGAGTTCGGGCCGCAGTTCGACGGTGACATCGACATCTTTGGTGTAGGTCTGGGCCTGCATGACTGTGGCCGGGCCTGCCAGCAGGATTATGGATATGATAGTTTTCATTATTTTGAGGATTTGAGGCGTGTTTCGATCATGTTGAGAATATCCGGTTCCTGACCCGGGTAATTGTCACGGAGGCTCCTGAGGTATTCGTCGGCCTCGAATGTGTCGCCCTGCGCGCGGTAGAGATCGCTCGTAAGGATATATCCTCGGGCCAGCCAGTAGCTATGGGGAGTGTTGGAGTCGATGAGAGTGTTTACACACTTCCATGCTTCGGTGTTATTGCCCGAATCATACTCGTACTGGGCCAGGTAGTAAAGACTTTTAGCGCCGGTGAGATCGGTCGGATTGGTCGATAGCGAGCGCCATATCACAGCTGCATCACCGCCATGTCCGGTGGCGCTGAGGGCCACAGCTTTCATGAAACTCACATCGTTCTGCTGGCCTGATCCTAAAGATGATGATGTAAGCAGAAGATCGGCCAGTTCTATAACCTCGTCGTGCAGTCCTAAGTCACGGGCGGCCCTTATGTGTCCGAGACGGCTATGGTTGAGGGTTTCGGGATCTGACGCGCGCATCTCCAGTGCCCGGTAGTCTTCCAGGGCGTCGGGTATCAGCCCGAGATCCATCTCGGCATCGGCCTTGATCGAGAGACCTTCGGATATGTATTCGCCGTCGGGATATTCTGTGACAAGACGTGTGGCGTAGCTTAATGCCCGGTCGTGGTCATTCCCGGAAGCCGCTGAGCGTGCAAGGAGTAACATTGCCTGGGGCGCATGTTCGCCGTGAGGGTAGCGCGATAGGTATTTCTCCCACTGGGCCGGTGTACGGGCTGCCGCGAATGTGGCTCTGTCAATCTCATCTGGATCGACGGCCGGTGCGTTAGGTACGGATGACATGAAAGATATATAGTCGTCCAGCCGCCCCTGCTCGGCGGCAAGTGTCTGCAGCCGCTGTGCGGCCATAGTGGCCTCGCGCGACGGCGAGTGCCGTCTGATGAGCCGGCTGTATGTGTCGTAGGCGTCGCCGGAGAGTCCTTCGCTCGACTGCAGCGTACCCATAAGCAGCATTGCCTGGCGGCCGCGGGCGGTGGTGCCGTATTCCCGCTCTATTTTCATGTATGTGGCTATGGCATCGTCCGTGCGACGGTCGGCAGTATATGTCTCGGCGATGTCAAGCAGTGCCTGGGGCACTAACGGTGAGCGCGGGAAGCGGTCGATCATATCCTGAAGTCCGTTGATCTGGGCTGCGGTATTGCCTTTCCATCCCCATATCGTGGCATACTGGTAAAGCGGATAGTCGGCGGCTGTCGGGTTGATACGTGCGGCCCGTTCATATTGTTTCAGAGCGTTGTCGAGATCACGGTCGGCATAGTAGGTGTCGGCGATACGGCTGGTGGCGTCGGCCTCCATCGGAGCGCTTATACCCGGGGTACGTATTACCTCTTCGAACTGTGTCCGTGCCTGTCCGTACTGTTTCCGTGCATACAGGGCATAGCCCAGATTATAACGGGCCAGTGTCTTGTTCGGATTCCCGGCTGTGGCCCTTGACAGATAGTTGGAGTAACATGTCGCGGCACGTCCGTAGTCTTCCTTTTTGTAGTAGCAGTCGCCCAGAAGGAGCTCGCATTCTGTGACGGTCGGCTGGTCCTGTCCTGATATAGAGCGGGCCTTGACGAGATATGTTATGGCGTCGTCATACCGGCCGGCGGCTACATCGCGTGCGCCTAAAGTATACAGTACCTGCTGTCGTGCGGCAATGATACGTGGAGAGGGGTTGGTTATGCGGTCGATGTTCCTGAGCGCCGCATCATAGTTGTCGTCGCTCATGTATCCGTAGGCAAGGTATTCCGATACCCTGGAGGTATATTTAGACTGTGGAAAGCGGCGTGTGAAATCTTCGAAGACGGCAACTGAGCTGCTGAACGGTACACGGCCTCCGTCACTGCGGGCAACGCAGTAATTGTAGTAGGCTTCCTCGGTCACCGCACGTTCGGAGTCAAGTTCCACGGCTTTGTTAAGTGCTATGATGGCTGACGACATGTCACCCAGGCGCATATAGCTCTGCCCTATCGTGAGCAGTGCGCTCTGTCCCATGGCATCGTTCTGTTCCGACGGGGTTTTGAGCGTTTCTATTGCCCCGCGGTAGTCAGCATCCTGATATTGTATTATACCTAAGATATACATGGCCGAGGGGAGAGGAGTGCCGTCCCATTCTCTGATATAGCGTTTCAGGTATGGTACTGCCTGGTCGGCCAGGCCGTTACTGTACAAGGCTTCGCCTGCTATGCGAGAAGCTTCGGCGCGGTATTCCTGCGGCACATCATTGTTTTCCATCAGGCGGCGGGCATGTGTGAGAGCGCGGTTATTGTCACCGTCGAGATAGTATATCTGACACAGGTAGTACTGGGCCATGGCGGCTGGCATAGCTGTGGATGTGACTCTCTCCAGCAGGGTGCGGGCGCGTGTGTAATCGCGGTCGGCATAGGCTATGTAGCCGCGGTAGAAGAGTGCGTTTGATTCCTGAGAGGTACCGTCAAGAGACCGGAGTATGTGTTCGGCCTTATCGCGGCTTCCCATATGCATCAGTGCGATTCCCATCTGCAGACGCCTGGCTGCATCGGTGGCCGGGTCGAGCGAGTTTTCACCCACGCTGTCATACCATCGGTATGCCTCGTTCCAGTTTCCGCGGTCCATATAGCAGTTTGCGGCCACCACGGCCACCATGTGGCATGATGTCGACTGGGGATAGCGGGCCATGAACCGCTCCAGCAGATCAATGGAACGGGGATCGGCGTCGCGGGCGGCTGCCAGTGCCAGCGCCAGTTCGCTCTCCTCTGTAGGATCAGCGACAGTCTCGAAGTGGGTCAGCTGGTCCGTTGCCGGACCGGTCCATCCCGATACGTAATAGAACAGTCCCCGGTCAAGATACCCCTTGCCGGTTCCACCGTTTATTCCGGCCACGGCGCCCAGCGTCCATAGCGATAACGCGGCAATGCAGATAATGCGTTTCATTAGTATAAATCTTTGTATGTTTTTCTATTTTAGAATTTCTGTAACCTGTCAGGATTTACTCCGGATAACGGCTGTCACTTCCTTGAAAGCATGTGTGCTCGACGTGCCGTCGGCATGCCGTAAGGTAATATGGCCTGTTGGCGCTATCTCTTCGATCGAAGCCCGAAACTCCGTGCCGTCGGTGAGGCGGTAAGGATGTAATCCTTCCCTATGCCAGAGCCTTGAGCGATAGCGCAGTACTATGGACTCGTGTCCCTGTGTGGTTGAGACAGCGTCGACATTGTCCACGATGGCCCCGGCAATTTTTTCCAGAAGCTGGTCAAGATCAAAGTTGTGCCCGGTTATCTGCCATAAACTCACAGGATTAGGGGCGTCGCTGATGAAATGTCTCTGGTTTACATTGATTCCGACACCGGCTATCGAACGTATTATGGACTGTCCGCTCAGCGTGTTCTCGATCAATATGCCACACAGTTTACGGTCTTCGTAATAGATATCATTCGGCCATTTGATGAGCAGTTTTCCGGGATCCGGTACCAGCGGTGAAAGAGTCTCGGCTATGGCTGTCGACACAGCTTCGCTGATGGAATATTGACTCATGGCGTGGATCCCCGCCGGACGTAACATCACCGAGAACGTCAGGTTCTTACCCGGTTCGGCTTCCCATGAATTGCCACGCTGACCGCGTCCGGCACTCTGGCAACGGGCGGCGATTACTGTCCCTGCCGGAACGTCAGGCATCTCTGAGCGCATATATGTACTGGTAGAGCCCACGCTCTCCAGCCACTTCACCGTCAGCATATCCGCGACAGCTGCAACGTGCGCGAATCATCGTCGTTGACAAATATCTTTACTCTCACTGTGTCGTCGGGAAGCAGTTCCTCCACACGCTCCGGCCACTCCAGCAGGCATAGAGCGCCCGAATCAAAGTAGTCTTCGATACCCATGTCAAGGGCCTCTTCCAGATTGTTGAGACGATACATGTCAAAGTGATATATCAGTTCGGCTGTCGTGTCGGAACGGTATTCATTGGCAATGGCAAACGAAGGGGAGTTGGTCACATCATCGGTGACACCAAGCTCGCGGCACAATGCCGAAATAAATGTGGTCTTGCCGGCGCCCATGTCGCCGTAGAATGCAAATACTGTCGAGTCGTCCATCGCCTCGATAAATTCTCGTGCCGCACGCGGTAAGTCGGCAAGCGTAGGGATGTTGATCGTTTTCATCGTGTCTTGGGAGATAATGTTATCAGCGGTACGAGCATTTCTTCAAGAGAGATGCCGCCGTGCTGGAATGTATCGGTATAATATTGGACATAGTGGTTGTAATTGTTAGGGTAGGCGAAGAAGTCCCGCCCCCCGGCGAAGATATATGTCGAGGATATATTGGGCGCCGGGAGTCCGTAGGCTGCAGGTGTCTTGACCTCATATACCTGTCTGGGATTGTAGCTGAGGTTTTTTCCGACCTTGTAACGCAGATTGGTATTTGTGTTTCTGTCGCCTACCACCTTTATGGGATTATTCACGCGTATAGTCCCGTGGTCGGTAGTCAGTACTATGCGGCCGCCGCGTGCGGCTATCGCTCTGAACAGGTCGATTGTGCCCGCATGTCTGAACCATGATTGTGTCAGTGCCCTGTAGGCGGCATTGTTCGACGCCAGTTCGCGTATCATCTTTAGTTCAGTCCGGGCGTGTGACAGCATGTCTATGAAGTTCAGGACTATTACGTTCAGATTGTTTGAATCGAGTGATGCCAGTTCCCTTGTAAGTTTGTCTACTCCCTGCGAGTCATTGATCTTGGTGTATGAAAAGCGATCGCGCCGTCTGAAACGTTCCAGCTGGGTTGCTATCAGCGGCGACTCGTTGATATTCTTGCCCTCCTCAGACTCTTCGTCTACCCACAGATCGGGAAACATTTTCTCGATCTGGGCCGGCATCAGTCCGGAGAAAATGGCATTGCGTGCGTATTGTGTAGCTGTCGGAAGTATAGACGTATATAATGACTCGTTGATAGAGAATGTGTCGGCAAGCATCGGCTTTATTGTCTCCCACTGGTCAAGGCGGAAGTTGTCTATGAGTATGAAAAACACCTTCTCCCCGCTGTCAAGTAAAGGGAAGACCCGGCGCCTGAACACGTCCGGACTGAGCAACGGCCTTTCAGGATCACTGATGTCGGATGCTATCCAGCTGTGATAATTACGCTTCACATACTTGTAGAACTCACTGTTAGCTTCTATTCTCTGCATGTCCAGCAACTCGTCCATGTTGGTCTCGGATGCCGCTAACTTCAGTTCCCAGTCCACCAGGTTGCGGTAAAGCGACTGCCAGTCGGACAGTGAGTCAGCCTGGCCTATTGACACACCTATCTGACCGAATTGCTGGCGATAACCCGTCGAAGCTTGTTCGGAGACCAGTCTGTCCCCATGCAGATTCTTTTTTATCGACAGTAGTATCTGGTTAGGATTCACCGGCTTGATCAGATAGTCGGCAATATTGTTGCCCACCGCCTGGTCCATGATATTCTCCTCCTCGCTCTTCGTGATCATGATCACCGGGACAGCCGGAGCCACCCGTCCCAGTAGCGGTAAAGTCTCCAGACCTGTCAGGCCAGGCATGTTTTCATCCAGGATAATCAGGTCAAAAGTCTCTTGCTCGGCCAGCTCGACCGCGTCACGGCCCGAGCAGGCAGTAGTCACATCATATCCCTTTGATCTGAGAAACATGATGTGAGGTTTAAGCAGGTCGATCTCGTCATCGGCCCAGAGAATGCGTGAGTTACCCATATTGCAATAATATAAAGTCAGATACAAATGTACATATAAATTGTGATATATCAATGATTGTATTCAATAACAGTTGTAAAAGCATGATATCTGACTGATTTTGGTCAGATGCCATGCTTTAATGTACCGATATTTATGACCGCATGGCTAATGAAACAGACGAAGATGGTTTTCCGGAAATAGCTGCGCGTTTTTGTGCCGTAGCTGCTATTGAGCATCACCATGAGGAGCGTTACCGTTGTCTGTTGCGGAATATCGGGGAGGGGATAGTATTATGCCGCGATGTCGAGACTGTCTGGTTATGCCGTAATTGCGGCCGATATATACATCGGCAAAAATGCACCCGAAGTTTGTCCCGTGTGTCTGCACAAACAGAGTTTCTTCAAAATTGAAGTCCGCAATTACTGATAGTGAATTGATATTGTAAACAGAATCGGGCATGCCATATATCGGCATGCCCGATTCTGTTATCCTCATTCATCAGAGGCGTCTTCGTTGACCGACTCCAGAGCCAGCATTGTCAAGGCTGTATCCGATTTTTTCTCGTCTCGCAGGATGGACCGTAACATCTTGGCTATCTTGGACTCCTGCATTGCATCGGCAAAGGCGGCCAGAGTTCCGTATGTTGCAATCTCGTAGTGCTCTACCTTCTGTGCGGCCAGTATCAGTCCGGCATCGCGGATAGCACTACCCTTGTCTGTATCGGATATTATGCTTTCGGCCTCCGATAGCAGCCCTTCCATAGCATCACACTTCTTGGTCTTGGGTTTTTCGCCCATCAGCTCAAAAACCTGTTCTACTGTAGCTATCTGCGATTCAGTCTCAGCTTTATGGCTGTCAAACTTCGCAGCCAGTTCCTGACCGGTAGCTGCTTTTCGCATCTTCGGTAAGGCTTTCAGTAATGCTTTTTCCGCCCATAGGATATCTTTCAGTTCGTCGATGAAAAACTTGCGGAATTCTTCCCCGTACTTGGGTTTGCTGGGATTCTTTGTCGCAGTCTCTTTGTCTTTGGCATTCTGTTTGTCTGTCTTCGGCCCTGCATCATTCTTCTTTGGAGCCGTCTCTTTTTTAGTTTTGGTTTCCATAATTGTGTGTAGTTAAAAAGATTAATTATAGGTCGGCATTATAGAAAACCTAACAAAGAATTGTCAGATCCGGTTTTAAACAAAACTCTAATGTAATTTAAAATATCATAAGTAAGTCATGAGAGTACTGTTTTTTGCATATGCATAAAATGCCTCGATATATCGGATGCGTTGCTCAGGATTTTTCCGGAAGGCTTTAATAGAATAAAATCCTTTATAAAATCGAATCTAAATGAGGATTGTTGCGATGGGTGCGATAGTTTGCCGTGGCTGATGCAGGAGAAGTATTTGCGTAGCAATATAAGCAACCGTGTGGGCAGGTGTTGTATGCGCCGATGTCTTTCGAGAGGATGCATCCGCAGGCTTTGCGCTGGCCACTATCGGTTTTAGCGTTGTAAAGAAAGTTTTGGAGTGTGGCATCATTAGGAGAAAGATGCGCAATCAGATCGGGGTCGATGCAGCGGTTGTGTTCTATACCATATTCTGACAGGTCAATGGGTTCGGCACATGTGGCAAGCGTGTTGCCCCACCTTTTGAAATTTATTTCTGAAAGTCTTGCAGCAAATCGGTGCATTAAGGCTTCGTCCCATTCGCGATAGTTGACACCTGCAAGAGAGAGGTTTCGCCCTACTTTCCTATATCCGTCAATGTCGGCGAAACTGAACACAAGTTTCTCAGTATAGCCTTTGAGTTTGTCTCCTATGTTGCTTATTTTAGCAATAAGATTTTCAATGTCGATTTTATCAGTAAGTATCAGCGGGTCAAAACGCCATATGACCGAGCCTGCGCCAAGAATATCTACCAATCGTTTGAATGTATCTATCCTATGTTGGAGAGCTGGCATTCCCGGTTCAAGCCCATCTGTTTCATAATCGTTAAGAGTAAACTGAATATAACATCCTATTCCCTTGTCGCGCAAAATCGGCAGATAAGGAATCAGCGGAGCAGGATTTTTCGACCAGAACACAATGAACCGTGTATTGGCAAATGAAACATAGTTGCCGCGGCCAGAAAACGGATTGCGCCAGCGCACATACCCCTTACGCAGTCGTTCAAAGAACCAATCGGCATAAAATGCCGGAATATCTGTGGCTCGGCTTGCCGATACAATCACCGGAACTTGCGACTGCACTTGTTGTCCGTCGTCGGTCGTTATGTTTGTGCTACTGTGCTTCATATAAAAGTAGTTTTATATTTTCTATAAAGGTACAACCGGATATGAGTAACAATGCAACATATTATTAATAATAGATGTTAACTATATGAATATTCCTCCTCGTTTAAAAGTAATACTTATGTTGATTATCAGTTAGTTATATGACTGTGTATGACCGTTGGCAAAACAAACCGCGCCATCTGAGACTATCTGAGGCGATTGGCGAAACATTTTCCGATGTGATAAACATCCTCGTCAATGATCAGAAAGCGATCGTGGGCTTTGGTGCAGTTATGCAATGTCACCCCGGGATACTGTGCGTTATGCCTCTCTACATCCTGCCGAAGTTGTCGGGAAATCTGACTGTCGTAAATATCAACCGTTACTCCGGGAACACGTTTGGACACTTGAACAAGGACAGAATCGTCAATATAATTGTCAAGCGGCACAATTCTTGTGTTAGCACTTCGGATTAAGTCCGCGACAAAGACATATGCATCAAAAATTTGTCCATTAAAGAAGATGCCCTCTTTGGGTTGCAATGATGACCGGACAAAGAAATCGACCTTTTCGTCCAACTGCAAGAGATGGCGATCATGTTCGGACAATCGTCGGTCCATACGGTCTTCCAGCAACATAAGTCTTTGGTTGACCGAATAACCCCGTAGGAGATATTCTTTCAAAACCTTATTCGCCCACTGACGGAACTGGGTACCCCTCACAGACTTGACCCTATAACCCACGGAGATTATCACGTCAAGATTATAAAGTTTTGTTCTATACCGCTTGCCGTCAGCGGCAGTTAGTAAGGATTCCTTACATACTGAGGTTTCATCTAATTCTCCTTCCCTGAATATGTTGCGGGTGTGTAGTGTGATGTTGTTGCGTGTCGTCAGAAATAATTCTGACATTTGTGCCTGTGTCAGCCATACCGTTTCATCCTCCACCATAACGTCGAGAGATAGGGTTTCATCAGGTTGATATATTATTTTATTATCTTGTAACGTAGATGCAAGATTAATGATGTTGTCTTGTTTTTGATTCCATATGCAAACTTATGAATTTTTAGCGGCATAAGTAAGTCGTAAAAATTAATTTATACTAAGCCGCATGGGCAAAATTGATTT
>CAJUBL010000028.1 GCA_910584665.1 uncultured Muribaculaceae bacterium
CATGACCGCGATGAGCGACGTGACCGTTCTTTTGCTTACTTTCTTCATGTTGACCTCAACTTTCCTGCAGAAGGAGCCTGCCACGGTAATAACCCCGTCGTCAGTTTCAGAGATTAAAGTCCCCATGACCAACGTTTCCACTATCCTCGTTTCACCTGAGGGTAATGTATTCGTAGGTGTTACCGGAGAGGCTGATCCTGAAGTTGCCGAGGGCAAGTGGGCCTCAGACTCCATTCGCCGGGTTATCTTCAACAGTGCTATCGACCGCTATGAAGATTACACGGGCAAGAAGATCAATCTCAATGGCCTTGCAAGACAGCAGGCTACGGAGCAGTTTGCAAAAATGAACATGTTCGGCGTTCCCTTTGACCGCATCCCCGAGTTCTTCAGCCTCAAGTCTGAAGATCAGGAGAACTGGCTCTCAGGTAAAGGCCTTGGTAAAGGCGCGCTCTCAAACGTACGTCCGCAGGATGTCGGCATACCCATGGACGACATCAAATATGTAGACCAGGATGGCAATCCGCAGACAACCAATGAGTTCCAGATATGGATGCGTGCCATATACAACTGTGGCAATGATAATCTGCAGGCTGCCATGAGAAAAGGAGAAGGAATCGCTGTAAAAGCTGACCAGTCGACTCGCTATGACGTTGTACACAATGTGCTTGACAATCTTCAGACTATCAAGTACAACCGTTTCACTGTCATGACGGCTCTCAAAACCAATGAAGACTAACGATTATGGCTGAAATACAACAAAAAGAATCGGGCGGTAAAAAGAAAAAAGGCGCCCAGAAGAAGATGGACATCCATGTGGATTTTACCCCCATGGTTGACATGAACATGCTTCTGATTTCTTTCTTCATGCTGTGTACCACCATGATCAAGTCTCAGACGCTTAACATTACTCTTCCATCTAACGACAAGAATATCGAGCAGAAAGACCTCGCCAAGGCTGCCGAGTCGGAGGCTGTCACCCTCATTCTCACCAGCGACTATGATGCCAATGGCGGTGTTGCCGATAATACTATCTACTACTTCTTCGGTAAACCCTATATGGAGGATGCCGACAATGATGGCTTTCTGGATACCCCTGAAGACCCCTCGATGGGAGTGCTTCATGCCGAGAAATTCATCGGAGACAAGGAAGGTGTACAGCAGGGTATACGCTCGATACTTCACAAGAGAAATGAATCAGTACTCGAGAAAATCGACTCGCTTAAGAAGGAGTGGCGCCGTCCGGGCAGCCAGATGACCGATGCCGACTTTGAAGCTAAGGCCAAGGCAATCCGTAACGACTCTACTCTTGCTCGTCCCGTTGTCGTGATCAAGGCTACTCCCGAGGCTTCTTGGGCGAGCATTATATCGGCTCTTGACGAGATGCAGATCAACCAGATCACCCGTTATCAGATCAATGCGATCAACGGTGTCGATTCGACTTTGATTCAGGACTATGTTAACAAGCAGAAAGCTCAGCGATGATAATCTATGTTTTTAACTCTTAATCAATTGAAATTATGGCAAAAGATGTAGATCTTTCATCAAAAGAATGGACCGATATTGTCTTTGAAGGCAAGAATAAGGATTACGGCGCGTATATTATGCGTCAGAAATCCGACCGCCGTCACAACATGGCCATGCTCTATGTTGCCATCGGTGTCGCTGTGATTCTGATTGCCGCTCTCGTGATCGGTCTGATACGTGACCGTAATGCACTTGCTGATGCTGAGGCTTATGAGGCATTCATGCTACAGAACGAACAGGCTGAGATGGATGCGATAGTTGACGAGCAACCCGAGGAAGAAGAGATCGAGGATATCCCTGAGCCTGTACAGGAGCAGGAACCCGAGGCTCTTCCCGAAGAGATTCTGAACACTATCAAGAATACTGAGATCGATATTGTCGCCGACGAGGAGGTTACCGAACAGATTGTCTCTCAGGAGGAACTTCAGGAGACAACCACCGCTATCGGTGCTACCACTTTCGATCAGGGTACCGACGACTTGAATGTGGTTCGTGAGCATAAAGATGAAATCATTGTCGAGGAGAAGACTCCCGTCGAGGAGAACAAGGTGTTCGACGCTGTGGAGCAGATGCCTACATTCCCCGGTGGTGACGCCGAGCTCATGAAGTATCTGAACAAGAACCTTTCATACCCGACACTCGCTGCCGAGAACGGTATTCAGGGTACGGTACTTCTGCAGTTTGTCGTTCAGAAAGACGGATCCATCGGAGAAGTGAAAGTCGTTCGTCCTCGTGACCCGGATCTCGACCGTGAGGCTGTACGTGTGGTAAAGGGTATGCCTAAGTTCATCCCCGGCCGTATGAACGGTCAGCCTGTGAACGTATGGTTTACTCTCCCGGTACGCTTCAAGCTTCAGAACTGATATTAATTAATACTACTGACTTAGTCGGGCGGCAGTCTTATCAATATGAGCTGTCGCCCGACTCTTTATTTTATTTTGCTATATCGTTCGTTTTTGTTAATTTTGTAGTTCCCGAGTAGTCGGTTTTTTCATTATCGCATATGAAAGGTACAGTTATATTCAGGTTGGTGTGTATCGTGCTGTTGTGGCTATTCTTCTGTGGGTGGTTGCTGTCACGGTATGTCGCGACGGGTACACCTGTGACATTGAGGGCTATATTCCCGATTGTTGCCTCGGCTATAATTGTGTTTGTTCCTCTGTATAAAAAGTATATCAGAAAATCAAGTGGAAAGTAAAGGATCATCTGTCGATTCGTCGTGTGACCTGGCGTTGCTTTCTGAGATAAACTCGCCGGACGACTTGAAAAGGCTCTCACCTGAGCAGTTGCCGACACTGTGTGCCCAGATTCGGACATTCCTTATACAGAATGTATCGCAGAATCCCGGACACTTTGCTTCAAGCATGGGGGCTGTTGAACTTACAGTTGCCATGCACTATGTATTCGATACTCCATATGACCGTATTGTGTGGGATGTCGGCCATCAGGCATATGTGCATAAGATTCTTACAGGACGACGGGATCTGTTTCATACCAATCGTAAGTTTGGTGGTATAAGTGGCTTCCCTAATCCGATGGAAAGTGAATATGATTCTTTTTCGGCCGGTCATGCTTCAAATTCTATTTCGGCCGCTTTGGGTATGGCGGTTGCCACTGAACTTAACAGAGATAATCCGCGTCGTAATGTAGTAGCAGTAATAGGTGATGCATCCATAAGCGGAGGCCTTGCCTTCGAAGGCCTTAACAATGCCGCCAACACCAATAGCAATCTGCTTATTGTTCTCAATGATAACGATATGTCGATTGACCGTAATGTCGGCTCGCTTCATAGTTATCTTGCGCACATCACTACGTCAAAAAGTTATAACAATATGCGTTTCAGGATTTTCAGAGCCTTGAAGAAAATGCATGTTGTGACTGACCGTCAGCGGGGCCCGATCATGCGCTTCAATAACAGTATGAAAGCGTTGCTGTCACATGAACAGAATATCTTTGAAGGACTTAATATCCGGTACTTCGGTCCGATAGACGGTCATGACGTTCTCAGGCTTGTCAGAGTATTTTCCGATATCAAGGATATGAAAGGACCACGCCTGCTTCATCTTCGTACTGTCAAAGGCAAAGGCTATGAGCCGGCCGAGAAGGATCCGTCAAGATGGCACGCTCCCGGTCGTTTTGACCCGTCTACAGGAAAGGTGGTCAGCTCCTCTTCGGTTATAAGGATTCCGAAGTATCAGGAGGTGTTCGGTCAGACTTTGCTTGATCTGGCACGCATGGACAGACGGGTTGTCGGTGTTACGGCAGCCATGTCATCAGGTACGTCAATGAATATCCTGCAGGGAGAGATGCCCGGACGGGTATTTGATGTAGGTATAAGCGAGGGACATGCTGTTACTTTTGCCGGAGGTCTGGCTACCGACGGCATGAGACCTTATGTAGCTATATATTCTACCTTTCTGCAGAGGGCTTATGATAATATTATAAATGACACGGCCATACAGTCATTGCCGGTGACTTACTGTATTGACCGGGCCGGAATTGTGGGAGAGGATGGGGTCACACATCATGGCGCATATGACCTTGCATACCTGAGACCTATACCGGGTATGATCATCGCATCTCCGCGTAATGCCATGATGTTGAGGAATCTGATGTATACATCACTTGTGACCGGACATGGTCCGATGGCTATACGGTATCCTCGTGGTCAGGCTGATGCCGATGTCTCCGGGGCTGAAATGAAACGGCTGACTCTTGGAAAGTCGGAATGTCTTGTAGCCGGATCCGGACCTCAGGTAATAAGCATCGGACCTATAGCATCTCTGGTTTCTGAGGCCGTAACTGTTGCGCGTTCACGTGGGGTTGATGCCGCCCATTATGATGCCGTTTTTCTTAAACCGCTTGACAATGAGATGATGGAAACAATAGCCGGTATCGGAAATCCTGTGATTACGGTCGAAGACGGTACCGTTGAGGGTGGACTTGGCACGGCTGTTTCTGAGTGGTTGGTACAGCATGGTTATATGCTTCCGGTAATAAAGATAGGTATTCCTGACCGATTTATTTATCATGGTACAGTCGGTGAGCTATACCGTCTGTGCGGGCTTGATGTCGGCTCAATAGCCGGACGGATAGTAGGATGCGATGTCGGAGCGGATAGATAACGTTAACAGACACAATCAGGAGAGATATGAGAATAGTAATAGCCGGAGCCGGGGAGGTTGGCTCTCACTTAGCCAAATTGCTTTCGCGTGAGGAACAGGACATAGTCGTTGTTGATGACGATGCCAGGAAACTTGCCATGCTCGATGCCAACTATAATCTCATGACCTGTGTGGGAAGTCCGGTGTCATTCAGAACGTTACGTGATGCTGGTGTCCATGAGGCCGATCTGTTCATTGCAGTCACTCCTTTTGAAGACCGGAATGTCACATCATGCAGTATTGCAAATTTCCTTGGTGCCAGACGTTCGGTAGCTCGCATTGACAACTACGAGTTTATGAAATCCGAGAACAAGAGTTTTTTTACAGGAATAGGAGTCAATGATGTCATTTATCCGGAGTATCTTGCCGCACAGGAAATTCGGACAGCCCTGAAGCGTGGCTGGGCTCGAAACTGGTTTGAACTCAACAATGGTGAGATCATATTGATCGGAGTCAAGGTAAGAGAGAATACCGGGATTGTAGGACATCAGCTCAGGGAGCTGACAATGTCGCATCATAATTTTCACGTATCGGCTATCAAACGGCGTCGTGATACCATTATACCGCGTGGCGACGATGTGATCATGGCCAATGATATTGTATATTTTACGACTACGTCCCAGCATGTCGAGGATATACGTAAGTTGTGTAACAAGGTCAGTTATAAAGTCCGACGTGTGATGATAATGGGAGGGAGCCGTATCGCTGTCCGATTGGCTTCGATGGCTTCCGACGATTGGAGTATCAAGATTATAGAGAGTAATCCCGAGCGTTGCCGACGGTTACCGGAATTATGTCCGGACTGCGAGGTTATTAATGCCGATGGCCGTGATACCGATGTGCTTATCGACGAGGGTATTACTGAAACCGATGCATTTATAGCGCTGACCGACAGTTCGGAGACAAATATTCTGGCCTGTCTCACGGCCAAGGAATACGGAGTAAGCAAGACGATAGCCGAGGTCGAGAACATACAGCTTATTTATCAGGCCGAAGGATTGAATATCGGAACTATCATCAATAAAAAACTGCTTGCTTCAAGCAAGATTTTTCAGGTGCTCCTTGATTCTGATACCGGATCGTCAAAGTTCCTTTCTCTTGCCGATGCCGAAGTGGCAGAACTTGAAGTCAGGGAGGGATCCCGTATAACGCGCCATCCTGTAAAGGATCTTGATCTGTCACGTGATGTGACTTTAGGTGGTCTGGTTCGTAATGGCCGTGGCATGCTGATAACCGGTAACACTGTGTTCGAGCCGGGTGACAAGGTTGTCGTTTTCTGTCTGTCCGGATTGATACATAAGGTTGAGAAACTGTTCAACTGATACGCGCTATGTTCAAGAAAAGCGGTTTACGCAGTATCAACTATAGGAGCGTTGTCAGATTGCTGGCTTATCTTTTGCTGTTCGAGGCGATTTTCATGCTTGTTCCTCTCGGTGTGTCGTTATACTATGGTGAGAGTGATTACTATGCTTTTGTGACTGGCATTCTCTTGACTTTGCTTGTATCCGGGTTCATTCTTACGTCGGTGAGAGGTGGTTTGCGTGATATGGGCAAGCGGGAAGGTTACCTTCTTACATCGCTTGTATGGGTGGTCTTTTCTGTTTTCGGTATGGTGCCGTTCATAGTATCTTCATCACCGGGGCTTGGTTTTACAGATGCTTTTTGTGAGACTATGTCTGGTTTCACTACCACGGGATGTTCTGTCCTTGAGGATGTCGAGCAGCTTTCACACGGCATTCATATGTGGCGGTGCCTGATGCAGTGGATCGGAGGTCTCGGTATCATGATTTTTACTCTTGCAGTTTTGCCTATGCTCAATTCCTCCGGCGGTATGCAGATGATGAATGCCGAGTTGCCTGGTATTACAAAAGAGAAACTTAGTCCGCGTGTAAGCCAGACGGCCAAACGGCTGTGGATGATATATCTGCTTCTTACGGTGTTGCTCGCTATATTGCTTTGTCTGGGACCTATGAGCCTTTTCGATGGTATATGTCACGCTTTGAGTACAATGTCCACAGGTGGATTCTCTACTCATAATGACTCTATAGGTGCATGGAACTCATGGTATGTGAGACTCGTGGTTCTTATCTTCATGTTTATTGGCGGAGTCAATTTTGCTTTGATATATAAGGCTTCGGTAGGCCGATTCCGTATCTCATGGAGCGACGAGACTTTCCGTATGTATGTAAGGTTAATAGCTGTTGTTACTCTGATCCTTGTAATAGGATATATTGTCAACAGTCATCCGCGATGGAGTGTCGGTGTTATTGTCGATCCGCTGTTCCAGGTGGTGTCGACGGTGACTTCTACAGGATTCTCTGTTACAGATTATCAGTCGTGGGGGGCATTTGTTTTCCCTATCCTCCTCGGTCTTATGTTTGTCGGTGCATCGGCTGGCAGTACGAGTGGCGGATGTAAACTGGACCGTATAATTTTTCTGTTCAAGAATTGCCGGAATGAGATAAATAAATGCATTCATCCGAATCGGGTTTTCTCGGTATCCATCAACGGGCGTGTACAGTCCCCCGAACTGGTATCGAAAGTTATGGCATTCCTGTGGCTGTATATGGGACTCATCATAATCGGAGCCATGATGCTTGTGCTTATGGGGATGCCGATCAGTGATTCGCTTTTTGCATCGCTGTCGTGTGTGGGTAATACCGGTCTTGGAGCTGGTGTTACCGCCGATTCTTTTGCTTCTGTTCCGGACGCAGGCAAGTGGATGCTGTCGTTCCTCATGCTTGTTGGGCGTCTTGAGATTTTTACCGTTCTCGTCCTTCTTTCACGTGGATTCTGGCACAAGTAGCTGAACCTGTGTGTAGTATCTCCTTGAGATATGAAGCAGTCGGCGATGTGCCGTCGGAAATCTGTTCGGGAGTGCCGGTGGCTACAATCTGTCCGCCGTTTTTACCGCCTCCGGGACCCATGTCTATGATGTGGTCGGCCGATTTGAGTACATCAAGGTTGTGCTCGATCACCAGTACGGTATTACCTTTGTCAACCAGTCGGTTGAGTACTCCCATCAGTGTTTTGATATCATCAAAGTGAAGTCCTGTTGTAGGCTCGTCAAGGATGAACAGGGTTTTGCCGGTATCCTTTTTTGCCAGTTCGGTAGCGAGTTTGACTCTCTGGTTTTCGCCTCCGGAAAGTGTCGATGACGGCTGGCCGAGTTTTATATAACCTAATCCTATCTCCTGTAAGACCTTGATTTTCTTAATAATCAAAGGCTGATTTGCGAAGAACACGACAGCCTGGTTGATAGTCATATCAAGTACATCTGCTATTGATTTTCCCTTGAATCTCACTTCGAGTGTCTCCCTGTTGTAGCGTTTGCCCCCGCAGGTTTCACACGGTACGAGTACATCCGGCAGAAAATTCATGGCTATGGTACGGTATCCGTTACCCGAGCAGGTCTCGCATCGCCCGCCGGCTACATTGAACGAAAAGCGCCCCGGTTTGTAACCGCGTATTCTGGCCTCTGGCAGACTTACAAAGAGATTGCGTATATCCGAGAATACACCCGTATAGGTCGCAGGATTTGATCGTGGGGTACGCCCCAGCGGAGACTGGTCGACGGTGACAATCTTATCAATATGTTCGATACCCTCGAGCGAGGTATATGGCAGTGGCTCCTGAAGTGAACGATAGAATCTGGATGAGAGTATAGGTTGCAGTGTGCCGTTGATAATTGATGATTTTCCCGATCCTGACACCCCTGCGATACAGGTCAGTGTCCCTAATGGCAGTTCAAGGGTCACATTTTTAAGGTTATTACCGGAACAACCCTTTAGAATCAACTTGTTTCCGTTGCCTTTACGGCGTTCCGACGGTATTCCGATAGTATTGGTGCCGTTAAGATATCTGGCTGTCATTGTGTCGGCCTCGAGCATGTCGGCAGGTGTACCCTGATACACTACATTTCCGCCATGTCGCCCCGCACCGGGACCTATGTCAACGATATAGTCTGATTCCTGCATCATCTCCTGATCATGCTCAACGACAATGACGGTATTTGAGGCGTCACGCAGCGCTTTTAGAGAATTGATAAGTCTCATGTTGTCGCGCTGATGCAGACCTATACTTGGCTCGTCGAGAATATACATGACATTTACCAATTCCGATCCTATCTGGGTCGCCAGTCTTATGCGTTGGCTTTCGCCTCCCGATAATGTTGCGGTAGCGCGTGCCAGCGACAGATATTCCAGTCCTACATCGATCAGAAAGTGAAGACGGGACCTTATTTCCTTGAGGATCTCTGCCGCGACGACGCGGCTGGTGGGTGAAAGTATATCTTCTGCATTCTTTGTCCATTCATATAGGTCTGCGATATCAAGGCGGCAGAGATCGGCAATGTTCTTGTTTCCGATGAAAAAATGCAGGGCTTCCTTATTGAGCCTGTCGCCGTTACATTCCGGACAGGTCATACGTGAGAAGAACTGACCGCTCCAGTTTCTGGCGGCGCTGTCAGATTCCTCACTCTGCTGCTGTTCGATGTATTTGACAATACCTTCATAGGTGGTGAAGTAGTGGGATGTGCTCAGTGTATCGCTCTTTATGCTGAGCCGCTCGTCGGTACCGTTTAGTATATCATTTATGGCATCCTCCGGTATCTCGTTGATAGGTGTTCGGGTCGTACAGTCGTATTTTTCACAGATGGCTGCAATCTGCCACCATAGCATAGTGTTCTTTGTCTTTCCAAGAGGTACTATTCCGCCTTCGGCAATGGACAGCTTGTCGTTGGGGATGAGTTTTGCGCGGTCAATGACATTGACCGTGCCGAGTCCCTTGCAATGCGGACAGGCCCCCTGTGGTGAGTTGAATGAGAAGTTGTGCGGAGCCGGCTCCCGATATGATAGTCCGCTCTTGGGGTCCATCAGCGACAGGCTGTAGTGGGTAGCCTCGCCGTTATCGGCATCAAGAATAATCATCTGTTTCTCGCCCTGAGCCAGTGCATTGTCGATTGAACTGCCCAGTCGCTCAAGATCCTTTGGTGAGGCCTTTAGTTTGTCGATGACGAGTTCTACGGAGTGGTTCTTATAACGGTCAAGTTTCATGCCGGGAGTAATCTCTCGCAGTTCGCCGTCAATCCTGACGTTAAGATAGCCTTTTTTTGAAAGAGTCTCGAAAAGTTCTTTATAATGTCCTTTGCGGTTTCTGACAAGCGGGGCCAGAAGTATGATCCGGCGGTCCTGATATTTACTGAGCAGAAGCTCCAGAATTTTTTCACGTGAATATTTAACCATCTCGTGTCCGGTAAGATAGCTGCGGGCAGTTGCTACACGGGCAAACAGAAGTCTCAGATAGTCATATATCTCGGTCGTGGTGCCTATGGTGCTTCGTGGATTGCGGTTTACTGTTTTCTGCTCGATAGCTATCACAGGACTCAGTCCTGTGATATTGTCGACATCGGGACGTTCGAGCGCTCCGAGCATTCCGCGTGCATACGATGAAAAAGTTTCGATGTAACGCCGTTGTCCCTCGGCATAGATTGTGTCGAAGGCAAGCGAAGACTTGCCCGAACCCGAAAGACCGGTTATCACCGATAGTTTGCCGAGGGGGATTGTGACATCGATGTTTTTAAGATTGTGTACCTTTGCGCCTGTGACTGTGAGATACTGTGCCGGTCTGATATCTTTAGGTGTGTTTTTTCTGCTCATGATTAATCTTTGTCAGTTACCCAGTTCTTATTGTATACGTGACAGTCGCTTTTTGAACGGTAAAGAGAATCCTTAGCGGGGATCTTTACTTTGTAGATCTTTCCGTTCTTGTTGGGAAGTGACTTGTGTCTGATCCAAGGATTGGCTTCACGAAGCTGACTGTAGCTGATTCCGTGTTTTCGGGCCCATGTAGGCCAGTCGTTTACCGGTGTGTCCACTTCGACTGTCCTGTATTCTATGGGTTGATAAAGCTGGTTTTTATTGAGCTGGAATCCATATAAGACCGGATTATCCATTATGAGTTTGGTGGCGAGAATCCTGAACATGTAGCGGGAGGTCTCGTCAGCCAGATACAGATCAAAGGCACTGTCAGCCAGCTGTGTCTCCATTTCAGCAGTAATGCGGTTGGTGCCTCCGTTGTATGATGCAGCCGCGCTCTCCCAGTTGCCATACATGTCGTAGGCTTTTCTGAGATATCGGCATGCGGCTTCTGTCTCTTTCTCGATATTATATCGTTCGTCAACCCATTCATTTACTTCGAGTCCGTATTGTCTGGCTGTTGAGGGTATGAATTGCCATAGACCGGCGGCTTTGGCCGGAGAGTAGGCCCGTGGGTTGAGCATACTCTCGACACAGGCCAGATATAGCAGATCTTCCGGAATACCGTTTCTCTTCAGAATAGGCGAGAGTTCAGGAAAATATTTATTGGCGCGTTTTATCAGTAACAATGTATTGCCGTGAGTATAGGCCATCGATGTGAGTTCGCGGTCAAGCCGTTCATACATGTCAACACGGTCAAATTCTATTGTCTGTCCGGCGAATCTTACACTCGATGGAACTACCGGATTTTTAATTCGCAATATACCGTTGGGCGATACATATTCCGTGTTTGATTCACGGTCGTGATATTTTGAGTCCGAATTATCGGCCAGGCATGATACCGGTGTGGCTGATACGGATAGTGCTATCGAAATTACAGTAGGAAATAGCGTTTTTTTCATTCGGTTATCGGACGGTTGGTCCCCTGTTTGAAATTAATTATATTTATATCTCCGGCGAGCGAATAGTTCTTGCCATCAGCTCCACGGGCTTTGATTACATAGTAATAAACACCTGCGGGGACCGGTCTGCCGCCATGTCTGCCATCCCATCCCTGGGACGGATTGGTAGTAGAGAACAGTTCTATTCCCCATTGGTTGAATATGTGGCATTCAAAGGTTACGATCGACCGGTAGCTTACACGCCATTCGTCATTGATCCCATCGGATGTCCCTGGTGAGAAAGCGTTTGGACATTCAAGCTTCGACTCACCGATAGATACCTGATAGGTCTCGCTTGTCCAGTCGCAGTCTCCGGCAGCGTTGGCAGATACAAATCTTACGTAGGTCGTTCCGTAATCGCGGAATGTGTGGGTTATCTCATCCTGATTGAACCGTAGATCAATGATGTCAAACTCGGGTGATGCCGACATCTGCCATTCCTTGTAAGCGACAGCATCGCTTGTGACAGCACTGAATGTGATCTCCACCGGGGCCGAGCCACCGAGCTGGATACCGTCGCCTGAAATCTCATTGTCATTGTCGCGTTGTTCCTTCTCTGCCTTTGTGTGGACGTCTATAGCTGTAGTGTTGTAACATGGCGTGGTTATCGACATCTCCTGACTCCAGTCTTTTAAAAAACGGTCTCCGCTTATTTCAAAGTCTGTATCACATAGCGGTGACGGAACCCGTATTGTGGTTACGAGTGAGGATATATATTCGGTGGTGGATATATGGGTGTAGCTCTGGCTATCTTCGTTCCATGACAAGGTATTGTAATTCACAGTTATGTCTCTGGATAGTTCACGTGGTACTCCGTTGATTGTATAATAGGTGATACGTGGTGCGCTTCCGTCGATATCGATTGCTGTCATGGCACAGTCGCTCTCATCTGTACTGACTGCCGCCGAATGTAGATCCATTGTGTGATTGCTGTAATTTACAACCCAGTAACAATGGCTGCGGCCGTTCTCTGTGACGATATATCCCATGTCGTCCGGTCCTAATGTTATGGTACATCTGTTCCCTTCGCGATGGAATGGGACAGTCTCTCCGTAGGCACCACCCATCTGGCTGTATCGGGTCCACTCGACGGCCGCTGTTGCTGATGATGCCGTGTATGTGGCTGTAGTTCCGGTGTTGTTATAGATTACATATATTTTCTCAAGACCGGTGCTGGCCTCGGGTCGGATATCAATAGTGTGGTGTGCTGAATTGTTGAAAATAAGCTCGGCATGTGCTCCAATGCTCGTAGCCAATAGTATTATTGTGAGTAGTCGGTACATCTCTGGTGCTCGTAATTTAACTTACAAAAGTAAGAAAAAAACAGCTTAAAACCTAATGTGTCAAAATAGCCGGCAACACTATACAACTAATCTTAATCTTTTTTAGCCTCAATGTCGTTTTATTACATATGGACAATTATGGGGCAAGTCATACCGGCTTAATTATTGGTCAAAAGATGAACTCATGTCATCCGTTATGTATTTTTTGTTAATTTTGCAATTCGTTTCAACTGTTATGGGAAAAATAAAAAAATATATATGTCTGATACTGTTTCTCTTAGCTGTCGGACAATATGCGTTGGCCGGTGATACGGTCAATGTGCGGACCGGCACTGGGGAGGTGATGACGACAGATACGTTGAAGCCTAAAAGCGGTAATATATTCGATCGTATCGTTGATTATTTTGACGAAACCAATAAGGAGCATAAGGACAGGGCTTTTGATGTGAGTTTTATTGGTGGTCCGCATTACAGCAACGAGAAAAAGTTCGGTATCGGACTTCTCGCCGCAGGTGTCTATTCGACCCATCGTGGGGATTCATTGACTCCGCCCAGCAATATATCGTTGTATGCCGATGTCTCTACAAGCGGTTTTTATTCTGTGGGATTGCGCGGAACAACCCGTTTCAAAGAAGACCGGTTAAGGATTAATTTCCAGGCTTACTTCCAGTCTATGCCTGATAAGTTCTGGGGCATAGGTTATGATGATGATTCGGATGACGGAAATGAGACCTCTTATAAACGTCTTATGTCGGAGTGCAGGATCGATGCTCTGGTGCGTATTGTCCCCGGGCTGTATATAGGGCCATTGATGGAACTGTCTTATATCAAAGGCTCTACATCTCATGCGGATATGTTACACTTGTGGCGTGGAGAGGATCTGCGCACGTTCAGCTATGCTGTCGGAGCTAAGTTGGGTCTGGATACCAGGGATAATCTCACGGCGCCGACGCGCGGAGTGAATATCTCGCTTGTTCAGCGTTATTACGGCAGATGGATGGCGAACACATATCCGTTCTCGTCTACCGAACTGACTGCGGGTATGTATATACCGACGTGGCGTGACTGTGTTCTCGCTATGCAGTATCACACTCTGATCACTTATGGTGATACCCCTTGGGGTATGCTTGCGAGCATGGGCGGAAGCTACACTATGCGCGGATATTATGAGGGACGTTACCGTGACAAGGGTGAGATGGATTTTACACTTGAGTTGCGTCAGCGTATCTACCGTCGTATCGGAGTTGTGTCATGGGGTGGAGTGGGCTCTGTCTTTCCGCGACTTAGCTGTATGTCGGTAAGACATCTGTTGCCTAATTACGGTGTGGGATTCCGATGGGAATTCAAGAAGAATGTCAATGTGCGATTCGATCTCGGATTCGGTAAGGGTGAGCGCGGATTTGTGTTTAATATCAATGAAGCTTTCTGATGGTTAGGAGGATTATTGATTCGATACTGCGTCATCCTGCATGTACGTTGCTGGCTGTATGGTTTGTTTTTGTATTGATGGTTCCTAATGTCATGCTTTGTTTTACTGAGGCAATGGGGCTGTCTGATGCGTTCGTGAACATTGTGTTGCCGCTGGGATTCTATATGATTCTCATCTCGATGTTCAGACGTACGGGCTGGGCTGTGTGGGCTATGTTGCCGTTCTCGGTTCTCGCCGCATTTCAGGTTGTGCTGATATTCCTGTATGGAGGATCTATAATCGCAGTCGATATGTTTCTGAATGTCGTTACTACCAATATGTCGGAAGCTTGCGAGCTGTTGCGTAATCTCGGCACTGCGATTGTGACGGTTGTTGTGCTGTATCTTCCTCCTCTTGTGTGGGCTGCTGTGACTCTTGTCCGTCGTAAGACGCTTCAGGCTGGAGCACGGCGTTGTTTCGGACGTTTCGGTATCGTCTGTTTCGTTATCGGGGTTATTGGTTCTGCGGTCAATTCGGCTGTTGATCGAAATTACTCTGTTGTACAGAATGTTTTCCCGGCAAATGTGATAAACAATATAAGAATTGCCGTCAGGCGTACAGTCAGTGTCAGTAAATACAGTGAGACATCATCTGCTTTCCGTTTCGGTTCACGGTCTGTCCATGATGCTGATGCCAGTGAGGTCTATATAATGGTTATAGGAGAGACGTCACGTGCATGTGAATGGCAGATGGGCGGATATGAGAGAGCGACCAATCCGAGATTGTCGGACCGTGATAATGTTACTTTTTTTAGCAGAGCGTTGAGTGAGTCGAATACGACGCATAAGAGTGTGCCGATGCTTATGTCTCATGTCACGGCATGTAATTATGATTCGGTAGGTTATAGCAAGAGTGTTATCACGGCTTTCAGGGAAGCGGGTTTTAAGACGACATTTATTTCCAATCAGGCTCCGAATCATTCATATACCGAGTTTTTCGGACGTGAGGCTGACAGATGTTTCTATATGGATGATACATTGGGACGGCATTGTTATGACGGGGAGATGCTACCGGTGGTAGGTCGATGTCTTGCCGATACATGTGACCGCAAGCAACTCATTGTGTTACACAGCTACGGGTCTCATTTTAAGTATTCAGAGCGATATCCTTCGGGGTTCGGTTCCTTTAAGCCCGATGAGTGTGACGAGGTGTGTCGGGAGCAGCGTCAGTCTCTGATCAACGCCTATGATAATACTATTGAGTATACAGACTGCTGGCTTGATTCCCTTATGTCTATGGTCGAGAAGACAGGAAGACTTGCTGCGGTGGTTTATGCAGCCGATCATGGAGAGGACATACTGGATGATGGTAGGGAACGTTTTCTTCATGCATCTCCTACGCCAACATATTACCAGCTGCATGTCGCGATGCTTACATGGGTGTCATCATCTTATAATGAAACTTATCCCGAAAAACTGTCAGTGATGAGTAGTCATCGTGATGTTCCGGTAAGTTCTACTTCGTCATTATATAATACTCTTATTGATCTCGGAGGGATTGAGACACGGTATTATGTCGACTCGTTGTCTGTGGCCTCGTTACGGTATGGCCGTCCTCGTACATTGTATCTGAATGACATGAATGTGGGAGTGGATATAATGGATTGCGGTCTTAGAAAAGAAGATGTCGAGATTATGCACGGGTTGTCTGTTTTGTAAATATTGATTAGCGGATGTATTGACGAAGTTATCTGATATTAGTAGTTAAATTATTGAAAAGCAATCGTATAGTGGTCTGTGTAGTTGTGAAAAGTTGTCCGAAATGGAAAATTTTATAAAATAGTTAAGGTAAAATTTTGTTACTTTGGATAAAGACATTACCTTTGTGTGGTATTGAAAATATCACATTTCCTATTGAAATAATTTATCCCATGATACAGACTGTACTTAAGCGCGATGGTCGCGTAGTTGGCTATAACGAGGAGAAGATTAAGGCTGCTATACGCAAAGCCATGTTGCAGACCAGGCTTGGTGAGGACGAGGGCCTCATCATGAAAATAGTTGACCGTATCGGAGTCACCGGTAATGAGCAGATGTCGGTTGAGGAAATTCAGGATAGGGTCGAGCTTGAACTTATGAAGAGTACCCGTAAGGAAGTTGCCAGGCGATATATTGCTTATCGGAATCAGAGGTCTATTGCCCGTCGTGCCAAGACCAGGGATATTTTTCTTGAGATCATAGAGGCGAAAAACAATGATGTCACACGGGAGAATGCCAATATGAATACCGACTCGCCGGCAGGTATGATGATGAAATTTGCAAGCGAGACCACCAAGCCGTTTGTCGACGATTATCTGCTCAGTGATGATGCCCGTGACGCGGTACGTAACGGATATCTGCATATTCACGATAAGGATTATTATCCCACTAAGTCGCTTACATGTGTGCAGCATCCGCTTGACCGTATTCTTAAATCCGGTTTTGTTGCGGGGCATGGAGAGTCCCGGCCTGCCAAACGTATCGAGACTGCCTCGATTATAGGATGCATATCTCTCGAGACTGCGCAGAACGAGATGCATGGCGGTCAGGCAATTCCGGCTTTTGACTTCTATCTCGCTCCTTATGTTCGCTCGTCTTTTGTTGAGGAACTCAAGAAAGCGGAAGCTATATCTGGTGAAGATCTCAGTGACCTGTATTCTGTTGAGATTAAAGATTATGAACAGCGTCCGCTTGACGGACTCAAGGGGCGTGAGCGGTTGCTTGCACATGCAGTCAGTCAGACTGCATCGAGAGTCCATCAGGCCATGGAAGCCTTTATCCATAATATGAATACAATACATTCCCGCGGTGGCAATCAGGTTGTCTTCAGTTCGATAAATTATGGAACAGATACCTCGGCCGAGGGGCGCTGTATTATTCGCGAACTTCTTAACTCAACCTATGAGGGGGTCGGAAATGGTGCTACAGCTATTTTCCCTATACAGATATGGAAAAAGAAGCGCGGCGTCAACTATCTTCCGGAAGATCCGAACTATGACCTTTACCAGCTTGCATGCAAGGTGACTGCCCGTCGTTTCTTCCCTAACTTTGTAAATCTTGACGCGACATTCAATCAGCACGAGAAATGGAATCCCGATGACCCCGAACGCTATAAGTATGAGGTCGCGACAATGGGATGCCGAACCCGTGTTTTCGAAAACCGATTTGGCGAGAAGACTTCAATCGGCCGCGGCAATATCAGTTTCTCTACGATCAATATCGTAAGACTCGCAATAGAGTGTATGAATATCGTTGACAGAGAGGAACGTGTGCGCCGCTTCTTTGATAAACTTGACGAGATACTCGAGATCACTGCGCGTCAGCTCTGTGACCGTTATGATTTTCAGAAGACAGCGCTCGCAAAGCAGTTCCCTCTTGTTATGTCGAAACTATGGAACGGAGCTGATCAGCTTAAACCGGGTGATACTATCGAGCCGGTTATCAATCAGGGAACATTGGGTATAGGTTTTATAGGACTCGCCGAGTGTCTTGTGGCTCTTACCGGTAAACACCACGGAGAGAGTGCCGGGGCTCAGGAACTGGGATTACGTATTGTATCACATATGCGCTCACGTGCCAACGAGTTCTCCGAGTGTTACGGACATAACTTCTCGATTCTTGCAACTCCAGCCGAAGGGCTTTCCGGCAAGTTTACCGTCAAGGATCGTAAGAGCTTCGGTATTATAGAAGGTGTCACCGACAGGATATATTATACCAATTCCAACCATGTACCGGTATACTATAATTGTTCGCCGCGTCATAAAGCACAGATAGAGGCACCGTACCATGAGCTTACACGTGGCGGACATATATTCTATGTCGAGATAGACGGTGATGCAACCCACAATCCCCGTGCTATAATGGATATAGTCGATCTTATCGATAAGTACAATATAGGATACGGATCGATAAACCATAACCGCAACCGTTGCATGGATTGCGGTTATGAGGATGCACAGGAGAATTTGGATGTGTGTCCGTGTTGCGGAAGCCATGATATAGATAAGCTACAGCGGATCACCGGTTATCTCGTGGGTACGACCGACCGTTGGAATAAAGCGAAGCTTGCCGAACTTAATGACCGTGTAGTTCATAAATAATGGAAAACAGAACATTGCGTGTGCTTAGGATTGTCGACGGTACAAGCGTCGACGGTCCGGGCCTGCGTACATCGATATATCTTGCAGGTTGTCTTCATTGTTGTGAGGGGTGTCACAACCCGCAGTCATGGGGTTTTGACGGTGGGGTTGAAATGACGGCCGACGAGATAATGGCCCATGTAGACGAACAGGATTTCAATGTCACGCTTACCGGTGGAGATCCTCTTTACCAGACAGAAGCCTTGTTGCCGCTGCTGCGTCGGCTCCATGCCGGAGGCCGCCATGTGTGGTGCTACACCGGATTTACCTATGAGCAGGTGTGTGCCGACGAATCGATGCGTCGCGTTCTTGATTATATCGATGTTCTTGTAGATGGACCTTTTATATTGCCGCTTCGGGATCTGTCACTGCACTTTCGCGGTTCATCCAATCAGCGTATCATTGATGTGAAACGGTCGGCTCCAGGTAATGTGATCACAATTGATTGTTGCATGACTGCTGGTTCAGCATATAGTCGTAACTCTTGATACAGGCACTTAGAACTGCGATTTTTTCATCGGTTTCACGCCATTCTTTGTCGGCTTTCGAGTCCTCGGTAAGTCCGCTGCCGGTGTAAATACAGTAGGTCTCCTTATAGAAGTTGGCGCAACGCAGATTGACGTATGCTTTCAGAGACCGGTTGTCTTCTATTGCCACATATCCGCCATAGCAACGTCGGTCATGAATCTCAAAGCGTCCGATATGCTCCAGCGCCTCGGGACGTGGATATCCCGACAGTGCTGGAGTAGGGCTGATCCGGTCGATAACATCATATGGGGCCTGTTCGCCCAGGTTCATGGCGAAATGTTTGCATTTGTGTTTGATATGACCGAACTGAACATCTGAAACCTCTTCTGCTTCAAATTTTATGTTCATAGAGGTCAGCATCTGTGCTATGAAGCTGACGACCAGTTCGTGTTCATTGATATTCTTCTCGTCCCAGCCTCGTGTAATGGAGTCTTTTGTACCGGCAAGAGCAACGGTCTCGGCATTTCCGGTAGTCTTGTCTGCACATAATAGAATTTCCGGAGAGGCTCCGATCCATCCGCCGGTCTGTGGCGTGTAGTATATGAAGCGCAGAGTGTTCCTGAATTCTTTGAAATAATTGTAAGCTACATGAAGCCATGTGTTTGCCGTGTCCTTACTTTCCAATTTGCCGCAGACAATCCTTGACAGCACAGTTTTGCTTGGAAATTTCTCCTTCAGGTCAGTGACAACCGACAGTACCTGTCCTTTGTATAACAGTTCGTTGGTGCTTTGGGTATATGGTTTGATGTCAGGATCGGCTTCAGATACAGGTTTGGTATTGACCAGTTTCAGATAATCTTTGGCCGATATGGTGTCCCGAATTATTATGCGGTCAGATGACTCTGTGTTCCATGTATTTATAGAAAATGTAAGATCCGACTTTGGATGGAATCCCTCAATGTCGGCTATAAATCTGAGCCTGCTGAGCGGTTCGCCTGGCAACAGAAACGCCGCGAACGTTTCGTTTCGTCTCAGTGCCTCGTATATTGCTTTGTGGGTTTCTGTCAGTCTGAAGAGTGTATATGTCGTTTTATTGGCGGTTTTCATACTCTGTCTGTTATCTGATGGTTCCGATCAGTTCGAATGGTAAGGCTTCATCAATGTGGACATCATAGAATTCTCCGGGTGTGAGTCTGACGCTCTTCTTTATCAGGATCTCCGGATCGACTTCTGGCGAGTCCCATTCGGTACGTCCTATATAATAATCATCTTCCTCCCGGTCAATGATCGTACGTAATGTTCTGCCGACTTTCTCCTGTTGTAATTCGAGAGAGATTTGTTCCTGCAACGACATGAGGCGGTCAAGACGGGCCTGTTTGATCTCTTGTGGAATCGTGTCTTCGTAGTTTCGGGCTGCGTAAGTGTCATTCTCTTCACAGTAGGCGAATGCTCCCATACGCTCAAAGCGCATGTCCCGGACAAACTGCATCAGTTCCTCGAATTCTTGTTCTCCTTCTCCCGGAAATCCGGTCATAAGCGTAGTGCGCAGGTGCAGTCCGGGTACGCGTCGCCGCATCTCGCCTATCAGACGGCGTGTCTCCTCTTGTGTAATGTGACGGCGCATTTTTTTCAGTATGCTGTCACTGGCGTGTTGCAGTGCTATATCCATATAGTTGCATACGTTGGTACGGCTGGCCATTACATCCATTATATCAATCGGGAACTGGGCAGGATAGGCATAGTGCAGGCGTATCCATTCTACTCCGTTAACATCTGCTATCCTGTCAATCAGTTCGGGCAGTTTCATCGATCCGTCAATATCGAGGCCGTAGCTCGATAAATCCTGAGCAATGACGTTGAATTCCTTTACACCCTTGTCTACAAGCATCCTGACCTCATCGATAAGTTCGCTTTCCGGGCGGGATTTGAAACGTCCCGTTATGAGCGGTATCGCGCAGAATGCGCAGAAACGGTTGCATCCTTCGGCTATTTTCAGGTATGTATAATGTGGCGGGGTGGTGATTACACGTTCCGGAGTGAGCGTGACATTGCTACAGCCTGATAAATCCGATACCAGTTCGGTGAAACTGAATTTTCCGTACCATCCGTCCACGTCAGGCAGTTCATGTTCCAGTTCGGCACGGTAGCGCTGTGAAAGACACCCCATCACATACACGCGGTCTATATCGCCATTCTCTTTGCACTGAAGGTATTCCAGAATGGTGTTTATTGATTCCTCTTTGGCGTCGCCGATGAATCCGCATGTATTGATCACAATGATGTCCCCTTTTTTTACCGGCTCCTGATGTACAGCTTTATATCCGGCATGCATGAGCATGCTGAGAACACGCTCTGTGTCAACAAGATTCTTTGAACAGCCGAGCGTTATTATATTGATGCGCTTGCGTGGCATTGTTCCTATTCCTGATCAAATAAGGATTTTACAAACTGGTCTTTGTCAAAAACCTGCAGATCGGTGATCTTCTCTCCGAGACCAATGTAGCGTACCGGAATTCTGAACTGGTCACTGATGCCGATTACAACGCCCCCCTTTGCGGTGCCGTCGAGTTTGGTGATGGCAAGCTGGCTTACTTTGGTGGCGGCGACAAACTGTTTTGCCTGTTCGAATGCGTTCTGGCCGGTCGAGCCGTCAAGTACAAGCAGTACCTCATGGGGTGCATCCGGAACGACTTTCTTCATTACGTCCTTGATCTTGGTCAGCTCGTCCATAAGTCCTTTCTTGTTGTGCAGTCTTCCCGCGGTGTCAATTATTACCACATCTGCATTGTTGGCCTTGGCCGATTGTAATGTGTCAAAGGCTACTGCCGCAGGGTCTGAACCCAGTTTCTGTTTTACAACCGGAACATCGGCGCGACGGCCCCATTCCTCAAGCTGTTCTATTGCAGCCGCGCGGAACGTATCTGCTGCACCGAGCATCACTTTATTACCGGCGGCCTTGAACTGATGCGCCAGTTTACCTATAGTCGTCGTCTTTCCTACACCGTTGACTCCCACAACCATGATTACATGCGGCTTGTGGTCGGCAGGAACCTCAAAGTCTCCAAGTCTGCTGTTACTGTCATTCTCGGCAAGCATAGCTGAGATCTCTTCACAAAGCAGGTTGTTCAGCTCGTCTGTACCTACATACTTATCGCGGGACACGCGCTCCTGTATGCGGTCAAGTATACGCAGTGTAGTCTCCACGCCTACATCAGAGGTGATGAAAACCTCCTCGAGATTGTCAAGAATTTCGTCATCAATTTTTGATTTGCCGGCTACGGCATGTGCAAGTTTCGCGAAAAATCCTTTTTTTGTACGCTCGAGGCCGCTGTCAAGCGTCTCTCTCTTCTCTTTGGAAAACAGTCGGTTGAAAAATCCCATTCGTTGCTATTATTTTGGTTGCAAAGGTACAAAAAATCCCCGACATAAACATTATCACAGCTTATTTTGTATACAGGCCTAAACTAAAGCAGAAACATAATGTCGGCCGGCAATACCTTTAGAAGAGTATGGATCGAAATGATATGTTTCCGTTATTAACGGATATTATGCTAAAAAAATACTCAAAACATGTTATTTTCGTAATTATAATAGAAAAATTAAAGCTAATCGGTCTGTTTTTATGATATTATGATTATCTTTGTCGTGATATTTCTATAAAACCTCAACTTTTAATAATTGACAGCGTGTACTTGTTGCATCAGGAAACTCGTCCCAGATCTTGCCGACAGACCTTTTTGAGATGTCGCGGGTTTCTATTGTCTGTGTCTGTAATATGTTTACTGTCAATTGATTGGGGGGGGGTAAATCTGCCTGTAAAAATCTGTTTGAAAAAATGCTGGCTTGGGTCCATACTTCAGCCGGTTCATTCCGCGTGCCATCATGGGGTGGTGCGGCGCACCGTTATGTCCAGTAGTGAAAATTTATAGTACAATGACCAATAGAATACACATTATTTCTGTTCTGGCTTTACTGCTGTATTTTACAGGCAGTGCCTTTGTCGTTGCTGCAGAGCTCGGCAATATTACTTTAAGCGGACGTGTCACTGATGCCGACAATGGCGAGCCTCTTGAGTTTGTCAGTGTTCTGCTGCCTGATCAGAATATCTGGACCGAAACTAATGCCAAGGGCGAGTTTACCATAAGTAAACTTCGTCCAGGTACATATAATATAGAGATAAAATATACAGGATATCAGACATATGACAGTTCGGTAAAGGTCAGTACAACGGCTAAGCCGCTTCATGTCAGGCTCAGTCCGATGAGTCTCGCTCTTGATGAGGTGACAGTGACTGCCAATAATAAACGTATGGGGTCTGCTTCCAGAATTGACCGTGCCGCTGTCCAGCATATACAGCCCAAGAGCCTTGAGGACCTTATGCAGCTTGTGCCGGGAAATGTTACTAAGAATCCGGATCTTAACAGTGTAGGACAGGCACAGATACGCGAGATCGGCAATAATTCCAACAATGCTATGGGCACACTTGTGGTCGTCGACGGTGCACCTATGTCCAATGATGCCAATATGCAGTCCCTCAGTACGAGTAAGGCAGGGACGACCCCGAGTCAGTCGACAGCCGGCAAGGGTGTTGATCTGAGACTTATCTCGCCTGATAATATTGAATCTGTTGAGGTAGTTCGGGGAATACCGTCTGTAGAATACGGAAATCTTACGTCCGGAGCTATTATCGTGAAGTCACGGGCAGGCGCTACGCCGCTGGAGGTGAAACTTAAGGCCGATCCGTACTCCAAACTTGTTTATGCAGGCAAAGGTTTTGCTCTCGGAAATGGCAGTGCATTTAATTTTACGGCCGATTATTCACAGTCGTACAGTGATATCAGAAAGAAATACATAGGATATGATCGTGTGACGTTTGGAGCCGGTTATAGCAATGTGTTCATGAAGAACAGCCGCCCTATGTCGTTCAACATGCGTTTCTCGTTTTTCAGCAGTCTTAATAACGAGCGTACAGATCCCGAACTGATGTATGACGAGCGTATGCATAGTAAGACCACCGGAGGTCGGCTGTCTGTTGAAGGTAACTGGAATCTGCAGTTGCCATGGATATCGACACTCTCATATGCCGCATCTGCCAACTATATGCACGAATCGGACTATTCCAACCGTCAGGTGATACTCCAGTCGGGAATTACACCGGTGGGTAATGCTACTGTCGATAAGGAATATAAGACTTTCTATATGTCTTCTACCTATTATGCCTGGAGCCGTATTACAGGTCGCCCTCTTGATCTGTATGTACAGGTCAAGGGCAATAAACTGGTGATGCTCGGTAACGAGGCTTTCATGAATATAAAACTTGGTGCAGAGTGGTGCATGAATAAGAATTTTGGTGCCGGAATGACATTTGACGAGAACCGTCCTCCACAGATTACCAATAACCAGTCGATACGTCCGCGGCCATTCAGGTCGATACCGGCCATGAACGTGTTTTCCTGGTTTATTGAGGATAAATATACTACCCCGATAGGGACAACATCACTCACAGCTCAGGCCGGAGCGCGAATGTCCACGATATTTGTGGATCGTGAACAGGCACATCGAGGTAATATGACTACCGTCGAACCACGTATCAATATTGATTATAACATACTGAATCAGTCCAACAACAGGCTGTTTCAGGAACTTAATATCGTCGGAGGATATGGTGTCGCTATGAAGACTCCGACCATGATGCAGTTATATCCCGACAAGGCATACTTTGACGTTACATCCTATACAATGCTTTTCCGCGACGATATTTCGGGTGACAAAGGTAAGTCTATAGCTATAATGACAACCAAAGTCATTGACAATACCGCCAATCCTGATCTCAGACCGGCGCGGAGCAACAAGATTGAAGCCGGATTGTCGTTCCGCATAGGACGTGTAAACGGTATGGTAAACTACTTCAACGAGCGTAATAAGAACGAGTTCGGATATGTAGCTCAGCCGGTGCTGATGGAGGCCCGACAGTATAATACGCCCGACAATATTGACGGTGTGCGTTATGAGAACGGCTCTCTGCAATATGAGCAGAACGGAGTATGGTCGGATGCCGGGTCTGAGATGCGGAACTATTACTTCACTTATGTCACTCCGTCCAACAGCGTGGCTACTGACAAGTGGGGCATTGAGTATCAGGTGAATCTGGCTCAGATTCCCGCCATTAAGACAGGCATGTCTGTCGATGGATCATATATCCGCATCAAACGCCGTTCGACAGCCGATTACTATGCTCCGGTTTCAGGCACCGTCAATGGAGATCTCTATCCCTATATCCCTCTTATGCCCGGAGGTAGCGGGACAGTGTCGTCTCGTTTCAATACAAATTTCCGTCTGATAACCCACATACCTAAATTGCAGATGATCTTTACGACCACGTTACAGATGATATGGCGTGAGACATATCGTGCGATATACGAGAATAACGATGGGGTAAATCTTACTCATCGCATCCAGGATCCATTCTCTCCCGGTCGTGAGGTATATGCTGTTTATCCTGTTGGATTTCTTAATGCCGACGGTCAGTTTACACAGTGGCAGCCAGGTTTCCAGAACGATGATGTATATCGCTATATGATAGCGACCTATCCTCATGCCCGCGCATTCGATACCGAGGTGCTCCCTACGTCGGCTATACTTAACTTCCGACTCACCAAGGAGTTCGGGCGGATTGTAGAAATATCATTTATGGCCAACAACTTCCTGAAACTGACCAAAACACATAAGCTCCAGACATCGACCGGCTGGCGTGACATCACCATACCGATGTATTTCGGTGCCGAGGTCAAACTTAAATTCTGAACTCAATTAATCTAACTTTTACAAACAATTTTTTAGCAATGAAAAAGATTTTCAGTCTGTTGCCTTTGCTGGCAATGTTCATTGGATTTACATCCTGCAGCAACGACGATGACGATGAGGTTATTCGTCATGAAGTTACTGTCAATGTGAATTTACCCTCTGAGGTCAAAAACTTCAGTGAAGTAAAATCCATGGCACTCACAGTGTTCAATACAGCTACTTCCGAGGAGAAAGTGGCTCAGGTGAGCAACGGTTCGGCAACTGTGACCGTTGCCCCCGGCACATATAATTTTACAGTCTCGGGTGAGACTGCCGATTTCAACCTCAATGGGGTGAAGACAGGCATCGACGTGTTCGCCGACAAGACTGTTGAGATAGATGTGATCGCTACCGTCGGCAGCACACTCGTGTTCAAGGAGGTATATTTCTCAGGAGTTCCTGACTTCTACTTCCAGGATGCGTTCTATGAGATTTACAACAACACTGACGAGGTGCAGTATCTTGACGGTGTCATAATGGGTGTTGTTGATTATGGATTGGCTGTCGGTACATGGAATAAGGACCAGGCTTCGGTATGGATGACCGACGGAATGTATACCAATGGTAAATATCCGCTTACATCTCACATTCAGTGTTTTCCCGGAAACGGTACCGATTTCCCCATCCAGCCCCGCACAAGCATTGTTGTAGCCTCCAATCCTATCAACCATTCTGCACGTCAGCTGGCTGAGGCCGACAAAAAGTCTCCCGTGGATCTGTCCGACGCTGACTGGCAGCTGTATGCCGACAATACTACGCCTGCCGATACACGTGTGGACGGTATTCCGAATATGACTCTTATCTGGAAGAACTGGGGACGTGAGATGATGCCTGCTACAGAAGGCCAGCCTATCGTTCTTGCCCGTCTGAAAGATGGAAAATCTCCTGTTGATTATGCTGCCGAGCCATCGAGTGTGGCTCCAGTGCCCGGTGGAACAACCAACTGTTTTGTCATTCCTGCCGACTGCATTCTGGACGCAATTGAAATCGTTCCTGCAGATCCTGCTTTCCATTTCAAGCGTATTGAAGCCAAGGATGATGCAGGCATGATATGGTATACCGGTGCCGACGGGGTTTCCAACGGCGAGTATTCAGGCAAGAGCCTGCGTCGTAAGGTTGCCGGATTTACCGCCGACGGCAAGGCTATCCTTAAGGATACCAATAATTCGTCCAACGACTTTGTTGCCGGTGGAGGCACGCCGACACCTGGCGTAATTCCGACCGTCGCCGACTGATATTAACCTATAGTAATAAGTGGGACCGGTTCGGCCGGTTCCCGCTTATTACAATTGTCTTTTTCAATTCCGAGCTTGATATTTAAAAGCTATAAAGCAATTATGAATCACCGTCTATACATTTTATTCTCACTTATCGGTACTGTATCGGTTATGTCGTGGGCTCAGGATGACAGTAAAGTCGACTACCTTGACCGTCAGTATCTGGGCAATGTCACATATGGCAGTGCGAGTCCCGTCTCGTTGAAATATATGCCTGTTACCGACCTTGCCGATATACACGTAGGGTACCGGCATGCTGGCGGTGACTTTCATCTTATCGACCAGCCGGGCAGTTCCGATATGTGGATAGCTTCTTTTACCGGAATGAAGCGGGTAGGGAAGGTAACTTTCGGCGGCGGACTGGTTTACAATAACTCTTCTCTCAAAGACCGTCGTTGGAACAACACGCTGTTTGTTTCGGAACGTAATCCATATATAATCGGCGACTCGTTAAAGAGTAAGTTCAATACCGAGACTTTTCATCTTGACGGTGGCGCCGCATATTCTCTAGATGACAGAATTACGTTTGCGTTGAAGGCTATATATGATGTCGGGAGTTCGGCCACACAGAAGGATCCGCGTCCCGAAATAAAGGGAATGAGATTTAATCTCACTCCGGGTGTGGAATATCGTATGGGATGCCATACTGTTGGCGCGTCTGCCAGCTTTGAGTGGCTGTCAGAGCAGGTCTCGCATACCGTGTTGCGCACCACTACCAAGCAGTATGTATTTTTGTTTCAGGGTCTTGGAGTCTATGAAACCAAGGATGCGGTAGGGTATACACGTAAATATAACGGTACCCGGTATGGAGTACAGCTGCAATACTCGCTTAACAATACCGATGATGCGAGACTGTCCGATTTTTTCCAGATCGGGTATTATAATGAATACGAGGATGCCGAGGACGGCGGCTCGAGCGTCAAATATAAAGGCGGACGCTACAGCGGCAACGGATTCTCGATACTCGAGCGCCTGATGTTCAGAGCTTCAGGGCGTTCGGTCCATAACTTCACCCTTCATGCATCCATTGCCGACATCAAAGGCCGTTGGTATACCCAGCGGTCAGGTACCGATGCCAATGGAAATCTTATCTATGAAGTTGTCAACGAGGCCGATAACCTTGAAGGAAGCGCAGTGCAGGCAGGCTTCGCTTACCGTTTTGACCGTCTTGACGGATCCGGTCTGCCCATACTTCAGGCTGAACTGACTGCCGACTATGACAATTCCGAGACCAAAAACAAGATATATGCCTCCCGGGAAACTTATTCCAATGCTATTGTAGCCGCATCGGTGACCAGGCGTTTTACAATAAGGAAAGGGTGGCTGGCAGCCAGGATCAATGGCGGTTACCGTATGTCATTGGACAGCAAGCTTAATCTTAAAGGTATGCCCGAGACATACGGGAAGATCATGTCGTTGTACACACGGCCGCAGTTTGATGCCCTTACAGCCGACTATTGGCAGGCAGGCGGCAGCATTACATACTCGTTGCCGATGATGTTCATGGGGTATGGATCAGTTCTTGAGATTTCTGTTGATGGTGACTATATGTCACGTACAGAGAGTGTTGCCAGTGCCGGTAACGACCGCTTCCATGTAGGAGCCCGTGTAGGATTTGTTTTCTGATTATCACAATATAAAAGCTTATATACATACAATTACGAGTCATGAGAATAAACAGGTATCTGCTTACCGGAGCCCTCGCACTGGGCTCCTTGCTTTCAGCCCACGCTGTCACACGTGGTTTTGCAATTGTGATTGACCCCGAGAGCTATGCCCGGGCCGCTGACGAGGTCAATGCATACGCCAGGTCCATTGCCGCCGATGGCCTTGAACCGATTGTCATCAAGGATAATACCGATTCACCCGATAAGATCAGGGAACAGTTGATCAAACTGTACAGAGACAGGAAAAAACCGATTGAAGGTGCGGTTTTTATTGGAGATATACCTGTTCCCATGATACGTGATGCCCAGCACCTTACATCGGCGTTCAAGATGAATCAGGCTACATTTCCGTGGGAGGAATCATCGGTGCCGAGTGACCGTTTCTACGATGACTTTGATCTTAAATTCGACTATCTGAGACAGGACTCGGTCAGTCCGTTATATTTTTATTATTCATTAAGGGCTGATTCTCCCCAGTTCCTTTCGCCTGATATCTATTCGGGCCGTATCAAGGCTATCGATAATGGCGTGGATGACAAATACACATTGTTGCGCCGTTATCTTGCTAAGATTGTGGAACTGCGTTCCGAAGACAATATACTCGATCAGTTGCTGTTCTTTGCCGGACATGGTTTTGTGTCGGAATCAATCGTGGCACGTATTGACGAGAAAGGTGCTTATCTGCAGAATTTTCCTTGGATGCAGACCCGTGTGCAGGGTATCGAATACATAGATCACAAGCGGGACAAGTCTGTCAAGAACCGCCTTATGACCGAGCTGCAGCGTCGCAATCTCGATGTGGCGCTTTTGCATCATCACGGTCTTGATCAGATAGAGTATCTTAATGATGAGCCCGATCCTGAAACTCCGTCAGAGATGGTCCATCTCCTTAAGGATTATGTCAGCTACGTTTACCGGCGTCATCGTGGCAAAGGCACACCAGACGACAGTATAAAAGCCAATATCGCCCGTAACCTCGGTGGAATACCGATTGACTGGTTTCAGGATGAGGAGAGCGAGGAGCACCGTATACATGATTCGATACAGGAGCGAAAACTCAATCTTTACGTGGAGGATTTTGCCGACTTTACACCAAATTGCCGTCTTGTGATTCTTGATGCGTGCTTCAACGGGTCTTTCCATCTGCCGCGTTATATTGCCGGGTCATACATATTTGACGAAGGTAAGACTGTCGCCACTATCGCAAACAGTGTCAATGTGTTGCAGGACAAGTGGTCTGACCGTTATCTGGGCATGCTGGGGCTGGGTATGAGATTCGGTAACCTGCCGAGATACAATACCTATCTTGAGAGCCATTGCATCGGAGACCCGGCATTTCACTTCAGGTCGGCGGTTGAGGGGCTTGATGCCAACGAGATGCTCCATCGTCCCGCATCATGGTGGGCCGGACAGCTCGACAGCGAGTATCCAGCCGTCCGTGCTATGGCAATGCGTCAGCTTGTCGACAACAATATGATTGACTCTGACCGTCTGTTGGACATTTATACCAATGACCGTTCAGAAGTCGTGCGTATGGAGGCAATGACATTGTTGTCGCTGTATGACGACGACAACTTTGTAAGGTGTCTTGAGATGATACCCTTTGACAGTTACGAGATGATACAGCGATATGGCCTCAACTACATCGCTAAGCGTGGTGACCGTGAACTTATTCCTGCCATCATAACGCTGGCTAAGCGTAACAACACTGGTAAACGTATTGAGTTCGGTGTAAGTCAGGCCGCCGCTCTTTATCCGGCTGACTCGCTTATAGCCGGGCTTGACCGTTTGTTTGATCCGCAGGACTACGCCGAGGGTGATGCAGTCAGAGGTTATGTGGCCCATGCGCTTGATAAGTATGCCAATTCCTATCGACTGAAAGATGTCGAGACATTGTGCCACAACGATTCGGCGACCGTCAAGGCCCGAAAGCTCGCTATACGTACGTTCCGTAACTCGACCATGCACTACAAGGTTGATGATCTTCTGGATTATGTGCAGTCGTGTCCCGATGACAGTGTTACGGTTGATCTGCTCGAGGCTCTCGGTTGGTTCAGACCGTCGTTCCGTCATGCCGACATAAGTAAAGTAGCATTGGCAATGAGCCGGGACAGGAAGCGCTCGCCCGAAGTTCGCGATATGGCGCTCAGGACATATAACCGTATAGAGGATAACCGTAAAGGAAAACATAAACAAAAATAAATTTTGATGAAGGATTTCTTTGAATTTATTGATATGAAGGCGGGTGCCCGGCTGTCGGTCGGGGCACTCGCCCTTTGTCTTGCGATTCCGTCGGTCATCAAGGCGCAGGAGTATGTGCCACGGGTCATACCGCTGACCGAGGATCAGGAGAAAGCGCGCATGATGATACCCGAGTGGAGCCCCCGGAGCCGTGCCGGTGAAGTCGCTTTGCCGGCAAGTGTTGACAACACGAGTCTGAAGTATTTCCCGGAGGTTTTCAATCAGGGGTCAAACAACTCCTGTTCACAGGCTTCGGGGGTAAGGTATGTTTACACCTACGAGGTCAATCGTCTTCTTGACCGTGATGCGTCCGATCCGGCCAACGTGTTCTGTTACCATTTTACATGGAATTTCCTCAACGAGGGAGAGAATCAGGGTTCACATGCCTTTCTCGGTTACGATCTTATGAAAGAATGCGGAGCCCTGAATATGGTACAGATGCCGGATCAGGCTTACTCATATGCACAGCAGACGCAGTGGCTGTCTGGCTATCAGACCTATATCGATGCCATGAGCTATCGTGTCGACAGCTACTCCAAGATTAATCTCAAGACACGCGACGGGCTTGACCGCCTGCGTCGCTATCTTTATGATCACGGTGACGGCAGCGCGAGCGGCGGAGTTGTCACTATATCTTATAAGACTGATGACTGGGGGTATAAGTCATACAATGGCCCACACTCTACTGATATTAGCTGGATCGTTACTAAAGAGGGTGTCGACGGTCCGCATGCTATTACTGTTGTCGGATATGATGACACTGTCGAGTATGACTTCAACGGAAACGGGGTGATTGACGGCGATGAACGCGGAGCTCTGATATTCATAAACAGCTGGGGCGATTTCTGGGGGTCTGACGGCCGTTGCTATCTCCCGTACAGCGTGGTACTGGCCGATCCAAAAGAGAACGGTCTCTCTGATGGTGATGCCGACGCTTATATGGTTGTGCCGTCATTTGAGAAACCGAAAATAGTTTTCAAGGTTAAGATGCGGTATGACCGTCGCAACGAACTGTCGGTAAGGCTTGGAGTTGCCGATGGGGCTGATGCGAAGCTTCCTTTGTACGAGATGACACCAACCTTGCTTAATAACCAGGGTGGTGCCAACCCCATGCAGGGCTATAATGCTTCAGAGGATATGGAGATCGCTTTCTGCTTTGACCGTTATTATGACAGGATCTCCACATTCAAAGATCCGAAGTTTTTCCTGACCGTAAGACGTGTGGCGGCCTCAGGCAAAGGTAAGCTGGTGGAGTTCAGCGTCGTTGATCTTGTGAACGGAATGGAGTACAGATCGGCTCAGCAGGATCTTGATCTTACTGGCGGTCAGATTATAATGACCACCGGCGTATCACCTGTATCGGTTTATTCCTCGTGTAGCCCGTGGCTATGGCTCATGCCTGGAACCTCGGTTCCTGAACCGTCACCATTTGTTATCGGAACCGCCAATGGTCAGAAACGCAAATTCAAGGTCAGCGGATATGATGCCAAGTCCGGTAAGCTAACCATAAAGCACCGTAAATTATGAAAAGTCTGAAATATTTTTCGGCAACGGCAGTTATTGCCATGTGTGCCGTCGTATGTGCATGCTCTTCTGACAGTGACAGCGATGGCAGGGAACCGGGTCCTGTAGATACAGAGTTGACAATAAGCGGTATATCCGACACCCATTGGACTTATATATCGCTCGAGACCAATAGTGTGACAGGCACATCACCATTGGATGATACGGATGCCGATGCCCGTTGGGCTGACCGTACGGATTGGGATCTGGCCATCTGCGGCGATATGATCCGTACAAATTCCGGAACTTCAGGAAAAGGTAACGGAGGAATACGTCGTCTTGATAACAAGACCTATGACGAGATAACGGCCGGTGATGTCACTGCCCTTGACGAGGATCGTCCGCAATCCCCCGATGCCCCACGGCAATAATGATATTGCCCTTAAAATCAGATGCTCCCGAAAGCCATACACATAACTTTCGGGAGCGTCTGATTTTACAATGGAAGACTGACGGACTATTTTATATTGATAGTCTTGTGCAGCAGGATATTGTCAGACGAGTTTCCTGCCATAATCTCATATTTACCGGGATCCATACGCCAGTTATGTGTTTCGGTATCGTAGTATGAGAATGCTTCGGCATCAAGCGATATATTGAAGCTGACCGTTTCGCCTGCTTTGATCATTTTCTTATCATATCCTTTCAATTCCTTATATGGACGGAATGAGGCTGCGCATATTTTGACACAGCCTCAAACAGTTGCACTGTCAAGTCAGTTTATTGGCGGTGGGGTCGGAGTGTGTGATCTGACTGAGTTAGCGGCGTGGCACTATGACGCGCTCTCCGAGGTTTCTCGCAAGTTCCATTCTTAGTCTGGCGAAGTTGTCGATGTTCTTCATGTGCAGGGCCACTTTTTCGTTATACTGTGGATCAGACTGATTGAGCTGGCTGAGAGCGTCCGTCTCATTCTTCATGTTTATGGCAAGATGGGCATCTTTCACTGCCGCAATTGCTTTGGGAACAATTTCTACAAGCCGGTCACGTTCGGTCTCGATCTTTGTGTATTTGGTATGTACCTTGCTCAGCTGGTGCGGTTCGCTTACGAGATCGGTTGTCACGCGTCTTGTGTCATCATCGGGTGATGACGCGAGTCTCAGTTCCAGATAGCTGTCTGCAAACCGATTCATTTCGTCTTCAAAGTATTGCGTACATCTTTCCTTCAATGCCTGTTCCTGTTTTTTGATATCGCTCATGTCGGTCGCTGTGGCCTGAATCTGCTTCATGCCTTCCTGCCATAGAGCATCGTACCGTCCGAGTACCATCACCTCGTGCTGGCTTCTGTCTTTTTCCCATGATGTGTTGCGCAGGTCTGCAGCCTCCCTGAATGCTTTATCGTATGCTTCTACCGACCAGGTAATACCGTCGACAGCCAGATCATCACACACATAGTCGATAAGCTGCAACGGGTAGGTGTTGCCGTTGCCGTCGATTCCGTCACACATTGTGACCATTCCGTATTTAAGGATATACCGGAGCAATTCTTTCTCGCATGATGCCAGGAGCCGACGTGCTGCATCGGAGGTTGTCTGGGACTGTCGTCGGGCTGTTGGGTCTGCAACCGGTGTTACCGTATTGCCGGTATTGGTCTGTATATCTGTATCTCTGGCTATTGATGTCTGATCGTCAGATCCATTTTGTCTGCGTATAGAAGCTTTGTCGACCTCTAGTTTCAGTATCTTCTCATCGATCTCCAGCAGGCGGCTGCATTCACTGATATATACTGTGCGGGCGATGTTGTCGGGTATGCAGGCTATTGATTTGACGATATCCTTTATTACGGAGGTGCGCTTTATCGGGTCATTTTCAGCTCCTTCAAGCAGTATGCGTGTTTTGAACCGTATGAAATCTGTCTCGTTGGCTTCTATATACGCTTCGACCTCTTCTGTCGTATGGTTCTGGGCAAATGAGTCCGGGTCATCTCCGTCAGGCAATAGCAGTACTTTGATTTTCATGCCTTCGCTCAGTAGCATATCAATACCTCTTAGAGAGGCTTTGATTCCGGCCGGATCGCTGTCGTATATGACTGTGACATTTTCGGTGAAGCGGTGTATGAGCCTTATCTGTCCCTCGGTAAGTGATGTGCCTGATGATGCCACCACGTTCTCTATTCCGCTCTGTGACATCGATATGACATCCATATATCCTTCTACAAGGATACATTTGTTCTTCCTGACAATGGACTGTTTGGCCTGATATAGGCCATATAACTCGTTGCTTTTACTGTATATGGCCGATTCTGGCGAGTTTACATATTTGGCTACAGCTTTGTCTGATCTCAGTGTACGGCCTCCGAAGGCTACAACCTTGCCCGATATCCCGAATACAGGATATATTACCCTGCCTTTGAAGCGGTCATATACCTGTCCGCGATCGTTTCTGATACATAATCCGGTGTCAACCAGGTATTTTTCGCTGTATCCCTGCTTAATGGCCGCGTTGTATAATGCATCGCGGCGATCAAGTGAATAACCTAAATGAAATCGCTTGACAGCCAGGTCATTTATGCCTCGTTCTCTGAAGTATGACAGTCCGATCGCTATACCGTCTGGATCCTCAGTAAGATTCTTCTCAAATTCACTAAGAGCAAACTGGTTGATTGCCAGCATGCTTTCGCGCTCTGTTGCGGCCTGTCGTTCCGCATCGGTCAGTTCTTTCTCTTTGATCTCGATGTTGTATTTGGCAGCGAGATATCTGAGAGCTTCGACATAAGTCATCTGCTCCAGTTCCATTATGAAGCCTACGGCACTACCACCTTTGCCACAACTGAAACATTTACACAGTCCCTTTGCCTTCGATACAGAGAATGACGGAGTTCGCTCGTTGTGGAACGGGCATAAACCTATGTAGTTGGCGCCACGACGTTTCAGTTTGACGAAGTCGCTGACTACCTCGACTATGTCGGCCGTGTCGAGAATGCGGTTTACTGTTTCCTGGTCAATACGTGCCATCAGGTGTTAGGATAAATCAGACTGTCAGTTGTTGACGCAACCTCTATGAAAGTTTAATTGCTGTCTTCAAGGTTGTTGCGAGTCAAAAATTGTACCCATATGTTCGTTTTTCTATCGGCAAAGAT
>CAJUBL010000029.1 GCA_910584665.1 uncultured Muribaculaceae bacterium
CTATTCCGCATCGCAAACCTTTATGCATATCCCCACTGATTTTCTACTGACCCCCTACATGCGCTCGTAGTGGACATAACGTTGCTCTCGAGGCTGGTAGTCCGGATCCTCCCACAGGCGGCTCGATATGATAAGATCAGCACTGATACGATTGCATGCTATCGGCACGTTGTGAAGACGGCATTGCCGCAGAAGCATCTGTATATCAGCCTCATGTGGCTGGGCACTAAGGTCATCGATAAGAAATATAGCGAAATCAATCTCACCGCGCACTACCATAGCCGCGATCTCAGCGTCACCTCCCATAGGTCCGGAATTCTTACAGTCTACGTCGGCATGAATGCCAAGTTCATCAAAAGCTCTCCCGACAAGGCCTCCGGTGGTTCCGGTACATACAAGATGATGATGGGACAGGAATTCGGCATTATACTTAACCCAGTCTACCATATCGGCTTTGCGCTGATCATGGGCAACGAGTGCAATTGTAAGTCTTTTTTTCATCTCTCTCAGAAATTACAGTTCAATAAAGTAACACCCCCGTCAGGGAAAAGTTCGGGGAATATATGGAGTATGAACTTACCCGCAATGCACACGACCTATTGAGTACACAGAAAGAGATGAACGTATTGTCATTATATCAATAACTCTGCGCTCATGAAAAGAATTGTACTGTCGCTTATATCGACACTGTTTATACTGCCGGCAACCGCATCTCCGGCGGTCACAGAATGCACAACAGACAATGCCATCGGACCGTTGAACGAAAGTGTCTCGTTTGACTATGCCACCGGAACAGAGGGTGAAAGGGCATACATACGGTTACCACGAGATACACGTAAAGTAAGAGCCGTGCTGTATTGCCACCAGAACATGACCGAGGAAGTATTGTTCCGCAACCATATGTTCCGCAACCGTATGGACAGCCTCGGTATAGCAATGGCGTTCATACAACGCGGGTCACAGAACTGGGATGTAACCACAGGCTGTCAGGAACGTTTTGAACAGATCATGACCGACTTTGCCACAGGTACCGGACATCCGGAAATCGGAACAGCGCCGATAATACCTTTCGGACACTCGGCCCAGGCGACATTCCCGTGGAACTTTGCCGCATGGAATCCGGAACGCACTCTATGCATCATTTCCTATCACGGTGACGCACCACGCACAAATCTATGCGGATACGGACGGGCAAATATCGAATGGGGCCGAACGCGCAACATTGACCGCATTCCGGGCCTCATGATCGAAGGAGAGTACGAATGGTGGGAGGCCCGCGTAAGACCGGCGCTGGCATTCAGGATGATGTATCCGGACAGTCGTATCTCGTTTCTGTGCGATGCCGGCAAAGGTCATTTTGACCTCAGCATGGAAACAATGGACTATATTGCCCGTTTCATATCCAAGTCGCTCGCTGACAGCAGACCTGAAGGAGGCGTATACTATTCCCGATGGAACGAAGACGGCACAGAGAGCACCGACCCTCACGATCAGTTCTGGTACCATGACGATGAAATGGTGGCTCTGACGCGGGCGCGTTATGAAGCATCACGAGGTAAAAAGATGCAATACCTGTCGGCCAGAATCGCCGGCAGACTTGTTCAATACCAGCCCGACAGCCATATAAAACTAAACTCAGTGACTGACTCGACGGAGTTCTGTATCGAACCTGTATTCGTCAACGTGAACCGAGACTCGGAATCGTCCGAGCATGCCTGTGTAAATCCGCGCGTTGTGCTCATCTCCGGACCTGCGATACAGACAGGCAGATATACATTCCGCATTGATCCCGACTATTTCGGAGCCGATCCCGAAAGACTATGGAGCGGCATAACACTCTGCATCGAAGCCGACGGTGATGACGAGTACAAACCGGCGGTACAGGAGATCAACCTGCGCCTTGCAGACGGTATCATGAAACGTATCGGCCGTAATTGACCGGAGCCCAAAATAGCTGTTGTGCAATCGGTACAGATTTTGTACCTTTGCACCGTTATAAAGAACAATAAACTAAAATAACGTAACTACTATGGCTCACAAAGCATTACTTATGATACTCGACGGCTGGGGCATCGGAAACCACACCAAGAGTGATGTCATCTATTCGACTCCAACCCCTTACTGGGATTCACTCATAGCCGGCTATCCGAACTCAGAGTTACAGGCGAGCGGCGAGAATGTCGGCCTGCCTGACGGCCAGATGGGCAACTCGGAGGTCGGCCACCTGAATATCGGTGCCGGCCGCGTCCTGTATCAGGACCTCGTGAAAATCAACAAAGCCATCAAGGACGGCTCGATAATGAACAATCCTGAGATCAGGGATGCATTTGAATATGCCAGATCGTCAGGCAAGGCAATGCACTTCATGGGCCTCACCAGCAACGGTGGAGTTCACTCGTCGCTCGAGCACCTCTACGCACTCTGTGACATATCCAGAAGCTACGGTCTCGAGAAAGTCTACATACACTGCTTCATGGACGGCCGTGACACCGATCCCCACAGCGGCAAAGGTTTCATCGAGGAGCTTCAGGCCCACTGCGACAGATCGGCCGGAACAATCGCCTCTATCATAGGCCGCTTCTATGCCATGGACCGTGACAAGCGCTGGGAGCGCGTGAAAGTCGCCTACGACCTGCTGGTGAACGGAGAAGGCGAGCAGTCCACCGACATGGTAAAGGCCATGCAGGAGAGCTATGACAATGATGTAACCGACGAGTTCATCAAGCCCATCAACAACTCGACTGTCGACGGCACCATAAAGGAGGGTGACGCCGTGATCTTCTTCAACTACCGCAATGACCGCGCGAAGGAACTGACTGTTGTCCTCACACAGCAGGACATGCCCGAGCAGGGTATGCACACCATCCCCGGTCTGCACTACTACTGCATGACTCCCTACGACTCGTCGTTCAAAGGTGTGCACATCCTCTTCGACAAGGAAAACGTATCGAACACTCTCGCCGAGTATCTGTCGTCACTGCAGAAAAAACAGCTCCATATCGCCGAAACCGAGAAGTATGCCCACGTGACATTCTTCTTCAACGGCGGCCGCGAAGCACCTTTCGACGGTGAAGACCGCATTCTGGTTCCCTCGCCCAAGGTTGCCACCTATGATCTCAAGCCAGAGATGAGCGCCTACGAAGTGAAAGACAAACTTGTCGAGGCCATCAACACCGACATGTATGATTTCATTGTGGTAAACTTCGCCAACGGCGACATGGTAGGTCACACCGGCATCTATCCGGCAATAGAAAAAGCCGTCGAGACTGTCGACAACTGCGTGCATGATGTAGTGGAGGCCGCCAAAAAGGAAGGCTACGAGGTAATAATCATCGCTGACCACGGCAACGCCGACAATGCCATCAACCCCGACGGCACCCCCAACACAGCCCACTCGCTCAACCCCGTTCCCTTTGTATATGTTACAGACAACAAGGATGCCAGAGTCGAGAACGGTATCCTGGCCGACGTAGCACCTTCGATCCTTCATATCATGGGTCTGAAACAGCCAGCCGAGATGACGGGTCACGATCTGATCAGAGACTGACCGTCATACAGCAACAATACTACAATAATGCAGTCATTCCAACCGATGGCTGCATTATTTTTTGTACTGCGTGCAACTATTTCCCCGTACCCAAGTCTAATCATATATACATCAATCAACCTATTACATGAACAGATTTCTATTACAGGCGATAGCCGTCACATTATCGGCATCGGCAACGATAAATTGCAATGCCTTTCATTACAGAATCAGCGGTACAGCCATAGACAAAGAATATGCCGAAGGCAAGACAATATATATGCGTCATGACAAACAGATCATTGACTCGACCGTAGTTAAAGACGGAAAATATATATTTGAGGGGAACCTTGATAAATCAAAGATCGCACGCATAGATATCACAGGCCGAGAATTCGCGCTTATTCTGATTGAAAATGGCAATATGGAAATCACCATGACACGCAGTCCCAAATACAGCCAGCCCGTCTACATAGGCCATACATCATCGACACCTGGAAACATTACATTAAACAATATCAGGCATTATGCCGATTCCATAAGTGCTAAGATCCAGAAAGAGACGGCCAGGCTAAAAGAACAGGGTCTAAGCGGCAATGAAATAGACAACCATACCGACAGCCTGCTTCACGGTGAATTATTGAAACTATGGGATGGCCATTACGATGATCTTTTCGGTCAATACATTCTTCACTGTGAGCCAATGTTCTGGGCAGACGACAATACAAAATCATCCATAGTCCGACAGTTCGGTCCATGGCTCAGTGAACAACCCGATACAAAAAAATTCATATCAGAACTCGAAACACGCCTTAAGACATCAGAAGGAAAACCGTTTATAAATATAACAGGAACTGACATAACCGGTAGCAAACTGTCTGTAAGCGACTTCATCGGAAAAGGCCGATGGATACTGGTCGACATGTGGGCATCATGGTGCGGTCCATGCATCGGATCAATTCCCCGACTACGAGAAATCGCCGAAAAATATTCTGACCGACTTGACATAGTAGGCATTTTCACATGGGATAAATCCGAAAACTTTGCAACCGCAATAAAAAAGCACAATATAACCTGGCCGCAGATATGTGACGGCAATAAAACAGCAATGACGGCCTACGGCGTCAATTACGTACCATACACAATACTTATATCACCCGACGGAACGATTCATTCCCGCTCTATAAACCTTGATGAACTGGATAACATCATGCAGAACATTCCCAATCCATAAATCCCCGATACAACCGCTCTGACCGACGCCATCCATGAAGCCCTGATTTCAATCGAAATCAGGGCTTCATGGAATCCAGCAAACTGAAAGCTTCATCGCGTGAGGCATCAATCAGAGCCGGAACGTGGGCGTCACTGTTCACTATTATAGGAACATGGGCCTCAGCCAGACGACCGAGCAGACGTTCAGACGGGAAGAAGCGTCCATGCTCTTTACGCGCCTTGGTGTTAAGTTCAACCGTCACTCCCGACCCGATGACCCGGTCAACAAGTTCGTCGGCCAGTGCTCTGTACCATGGTTCATCCTCTATTCCGGGCTGATAATGGGAGGCGTTATGTCCCACCTTGTCAAGATGTCCTATGATATCAAATCCGCCGGCTTCAACCATCCTGATCGACTGTGAGTAGAATGTCTCGACCACATAGCGTATATCCTCGTGAAAATATTTTGTCATCTTTCGGGAGAATGACTCGAAGTTACCGTCTACATCAACAAACGTACCTTCACGATCAGGAATAAAATGAACCGAACCGATCATATAATCAAGCGGCAATCCGGCGAAATAATCACTTGACGGCCCCCATCCGTCACCGAGGTAATCGACCTCCATGCCGGCAAAGAAAGCGACACGATCGCCATACTCACGCTTTATACGGCCCACCTCGCCTATGAATACCGCCACATTGTCAAGTTTCATATTACATGTCGAAAAAATGGGTATAGGCGAGTGAGGTGTGAATCCATAGTGGGTAAATCCCTGCTTCACCGCCTCTCTTGCAAAGGCTTCCATCTGGGCTCTACCATCACAGAACTCGGTGTGCGAATGGAATGTATAACGGCGGCTGCCGTCAAGAAGTTTTAAGAAATCAATTTCAGAACGCATAGCTTACTCCTATCGACGGTATAAATGCATGTACTCTATATGAAGCCTCAAATGTATGTGTCTCCGGCAACTGAGCCGCCGCCGGCAACATGGCATTCAGTTTGGCGGCCAGCAGGTCCGGATAAGAACAGCGGGCGTTGTCCTCGCCCAGTCCGGCCACATACATGAATGCAAAATCTACAGAAAAATCGCGGAACGGCTTGAACGAGAATCCTAAAGTAGGCTCTATTTTTGTCATACCCGGAGTCTCCGGATTATAATGGTCTCTGTTCACCGGAGCAGTATCAATCATTAAGCCGGCACGGATGTCAAATCTGTGGGTAAGTTCATAGTCAGCGCCAACCGATACGGCCCAGCTATTATCATAATCCTTTGTTATCGACTGGTTATATTCAGCGCATAACGGATCAAGGAATTCAATGTCAAGCTTTTTATAGGTTTTCCATCCCGTAAGACGCGCATCGGCAGCCAGTGTAAGACGTTTTACCGGCTTCCATGACGCGCCAAAAGACAAAACGTAAGGACACGGCATCGAGGCGGTAAAGTTAGTGGTATTCAGAATGTCAAGTTCTTTCAATATGGCCTGTGCCTGCTGATTGGCATATGAGATGGAGGCCCTTCCTGCACTGACTGTCATGCCGACTCTGGAACGGTATGAAGCACCTACGGTAAGATTATCAAGCAGATCATACATCACTCCGACATTGAATCCGCACGACACCTCCGACTTGCCATTGAGGCTGACAGACGCCGGCATCACGCCATTGTACATTACCGGATTCTGTATCTGGCCCATCTGGGCAAGCAATGCAAGCATTCTGTCGGCAGTCTCCGGAACTACCAGTCCTTTCGACAGATCGACCGATCCCCAGTTTACGGTAATACCGGCACCAATGGAAAGTCTGTCATTAATACGCCACGATACCGTGGGCTGGAGAGTGAATACCTTGAGATTCACACGCTGGCTCAACACCGCGCCGGGCCAGCTATCGGTCCAGTCGATACCACTGCCGTAAGGTGTGTAGAACGATACTCCGGCCTTAAGGTTATCATATATCGAGAACGCGGCATTGAACATCAGAGGGGTCGAAGCATCGTTTACCGTCCGATAGTCTCTGCCATCGGGCAATACGGTTTTTCCCTTAGAAAAAATGGAAGTAAAGGAACCGGACAAATCAAAATTTCTGTCCATATACCCCAGTCCGGCCGGATTGAAAAACATGCTCTCGGCACCAAGATGCATGCCTGTACCTGTGTGTCCCATGCCAAGCTGCCTGGAACTGAGAGTATTCACCTGATAACCTTCGGCAAACGAAGTGAGGGAGAGACTGGCCGTCAATGCCATAAATACAAATCTGTTCATAATAAAAATCATTAAGCTCCCGCCCATGTGGATATGGACGGGAGCCTGAGGTTCAATAGTCAAACTGACGCTTTATGCGTCCTGACTTAATACTTCTTATATACATCATCACCACTCCTGTCACGGCAACCGATGCGGCGACACCTGCAGCAACCGATACCGACAGATCAAGCCCCAGCCCCTCGGGACGCGGAGCATACATAAGATAGCTGATACTTACAGCAGTCATAAACATTGCCGGAACAAGAGTGATAATATAAGCCCTGTGTTTGCGGGCGAGATAAACCGTGCAGGCCCATAGTGTGAACACGGCGAGTGTCTGGTTGCTCCATGCAAAGTATCGCCACAATACCTTAAAATCTATAAGCATGACAAGAAACGACAGAGCGAAAACAGGCAATGACAGAGCCAGACGCTTCCAGAACTTACTCTGATCGAATTTCAGGAAATCGGCCGCTATCAGCCTCGCGCTTCTCAGAGCGGTATCCCCTGTGGTAATCGGAGCGGCTATAACACCGATGATAGCAAGCAGTCCGCCGAATGTTCCGAGCCAGGTCACAGATATCTCCTTCACCAACGGTGCAGGTGTCGAAGACGCCATATAACTGTTGAGACCCTCATACCCCTCTGTAAATGCAATCGCGGCGGCGGCCCATATGAGGGCAACGAGCCCCTCCGAGACCATCGCTCCGTAGAAGATGGGACGGGCCAGCTTCTCATTCTTAAGACAACGTGCCATCATAGGCGACTGTGTGGCATGAAAACCGGAGATAGCACCGCAGGCTATCGAAACAAACATCATAGGGAATATCGGTACCCCGTCATGATGGCGGGAGTGAAGCCCGTCGGTTATACCGTCAGGTATAGTGACGTCACCGAACAGCAGTACGGCCAGTAACCCGACTGCCATGAAAAGCAGAGTAAAACCGAAAACAGGATACAGATTGCCTATCAGCTTGTCAATGGGTAACAGTGTTGCCAGCAGATAATACAGGAATATGATGCCTATCCATACCACGCGGTCAAGATAGTCCGGAGTCATCCCGGCAAGCAGATCTGCCGGATTGATGACAAATACCGCACCGACAAGTATCAGGAGTAACAGAGAAAACACTCTCATCACCTGTCTGACTCCGGTACCGAGTTCGTGACCCACAACCTCGGGGAGCGACATTCCGCCCGATCTCAGGCTCATCATTCCGGAAATAAAATCATGTACAGCACCGGCGAATATTGTACCTAAAACAATCCACAGGAACGCGGCCGGACCGAACATGACGCCCATGATCGCGCCAAAAATAGGTCCGAGTCCGGCTATATTGAGAAATTGTATAAGGAATACCTTCCATGTAGCCATAGGCATGAAATCGATATTGTCACGCCGTGAATAGGCCGGAGTATTACGTTCAGGCTCAATCTTAAAGACACGCTCCACCAGCAGGCCATAAAGAAAATATCCACCTACAAGCACAGCGATCGATATTAAAAACAAAAGCATTTTCTCTACTATTTAATCTTTTACAATCTATAAACGACAACAGACGGGTATACACTCATTCAGTTGCTGAACCGTTTACAATCTTATAAATACTGATTGTTCAGTTAATTTCCGCTTTAATGACTTCATTGGCGGCATGACGAAGAGTCACATCATCCATCAGAGCCTGCTTCTCAAGCTCCAGTATCTCCTGCGACACACCGTGGTCTCCTTCACCATATCTATGCCGCAAAGCCTCAAGCCGGGATGCGTTGGCCCTTACACTCTCCTCAAGGTCAAGATAATGACGCATAGCCAGACGTGCATCAAAGTTCGTAAGCTGTTCAATCCGTGTGATCACACGCCCGTCCGGTAAAGCAAAACGACACTGGTCACGCAATCTCCGCGCCGAAGTCGAGATACCGGCTATAGACCTGAGCAATCCGCTATAATCGGCACCGGTCTCCCATGTCGAGGCTATCGACGACAACGAGGCACGCTCACGCAAATCAGGCGAGGTTACATCGACATTGACTCTCATCTCTGACGGCACGAACAGATATATGGTCACCATCCCTTCGATACGGTTGCGGTCACTGGCCCACCACCCTACTCCGGTCGACTCGTCAATGGCAAGCATATAATCATTGTAAGGCGAATTATATGGCATACCCAGATTCTGAGGCTGCAGGAATCCGGACCCGTCACGACGGGTTATGAACAGATCATAACCACCAAGACTTCCCTCGCCGTCACTTGCATAGTATAACGTGATTCCGTCAGGCATCAGAAAAGGATAGTTGGCATCACCTCCGTTACCAAGATGATCGCCCACCTCCTGAGGGGCATCCCATTCGTCTCCGTAAAGTGACACCGATCTCACAAGCCGGTAATTGTTTTCGTCGTCAGGGGCGGCCCACATCATCTCGGTGCGACTCTCGGGCTCGTATACCACAGTCGGCGTCGCGGCCGCAAAATCGGACGGGAGCACAGAGGGGGCGTTAAGTGAACCGCTCCCAGGTGACAGCCGATAGTGGGCAAAGAACTCATCGGCCGGCACATTGATACTGTCAAAGACTACTATTTTCTCGACACGGTTAAGCATATTGCGTGTACGTTCCAGCTGACCGGTCACAGCGTCCGACTCGTCCGATAATGTCTTACGGCCTTTTTTAAGACCCTTACGATAGTCGGCAAGCAGCTGGTCGGCATCATCGATGCGATACTGACGTATTGCGATCTCGATAAGCCCGAGACGGGCATCGTTGTTCCTGGCAACCGCTTTTTTATATTGGGCAATGGCGTCGGTATCGTTACCCAATGCACGGTAACAGTCGCCCAGAAGAACCGGAACAGCTGTATTACGCGGTTCCTTTGTCGCCAGAGTCCTGAGCATAGATATCGCCGACTCGTAGTCGCCGGCTTCGATTAACACACGGGCTTCCTTTACTGATGCCGCGCTGAGCGACATCGGCAACAGCATCATTACGACAGCTGTCATTTTTTTTAAAGCTTGCATCATAGTGCCGACGGTTTGATTGCGAGTCCGGTGCGTTCCGATAACCCGAATAATAAATTCATATTGTGTACAGCCGTTCCGGCCGAGCCCTTTAACATACTGTCAATCACTGATGTCACCAGCAATCGTGTGTCATGTTTTTCCAGATGCAGTATACACTTGTTGGTGTTGGCTACATCCTTGAGATCCACTTGTTTATCGGCTACGAATGTAAAACTGTGATCTGAATAATAATCATCATACAATCGTCTTATCTCATTGATTGACAACGGACAATCAAGATACACGGCAGCTATGAGACCACGAGACAGTCCTCCTAACACAGGCACCATCTCTACCCGCGAGCTGAACGATGCCTGCAACATGCGCAGTGTTTGTTCTATTTCAGCCTCGTGGCTGTGAGAGAGTGCTTTATACAATTTTACATTATCGGCAAGCAACGGGTCGCCCGATACTGCCGTTACATGTATGTCACCGTTGACAAGTAAATTTCTGGCAAGAGGCAGCAGGGCCAGTTCGACGGCAATAGCAAAAGCACCCGGGTTAGCTACACGTGTGGCACCCCTCACCATAGTCTTACGGTTAAGTTCGGGGAGGCCGTAGACATACTCGTTATCTTCGGCCGCCATCCTATAATCGCCCGACAGATCTATTATCTTTATACCACGTGTCTCATCCCTGACACTGTCAAGAAAATCACGGGCTGTCCCGGTATGAAAGCAGTTAAAAAGAACATCTATTTCATCCCATACGGGCTTGTCGACAACAACCGTATCACACTCACCGATGAGTCCCTTATGGACATCACACACAGGAGTTCCGGCACAGCGTTCGCTCTGTATCCATTTAAGGTCAACATCAGGGTGATTGAGCAACAGCCTTATAATCTCGCCGGCAACCTTTGTATCCCCCCCGGTAATACCTACTTTAATCATAAAAACAATTTATATGTTTCAATCCACAAATTTACAAAGAATATTCGATAAAAAAAATAGCGGAATCCGACCCGGAATAACCGCATCCAATATTTTTAAGCTCAGATTCTTCCTACGCTTTACTTCGAAAGCGTTCTAAGAGTATGTCTGAACTTAACAGAACTTCAGATTCAGGATCCTGTCCGGTCTGTTCCGATCTCAGATTCTGTCATTATGGAACCCCATAACTCCGTCATCGGAGACAGGAACAGTCCCGGACATGCTCTCTGAATCTTTCGTCCCGTTAAATTCAAACATACTCTGAGTGGACAATTATAATTGAACGATTGCCGCAAATTACACGAAAAACATCTTACAACTGATACACTGATTTTTCACACCTTGCTCTGAATGTGCTGTATAGCACAGTTGTCCGGTCATAAAGCAGGAAGGAGGGAGATTTGCCGCATATCGCTACGACTTCCCGAAAAGATCACGGTAAATAGCATCGGTGGCGCCTAACATCGATCTCACGTAGTCCCCCGCCGTCTTAGCCGCTACCGAGCGCACACTATTGTCAAGCATTCTGTCCATCACCGCCTCGAAGGCCTCGCGACTGTCTACACTGAACGCGCCCCGGCGTTCAACGAGATCTACAGCTTCCCTGAACTTGCTGTAGCGCGGACCGAATATTACAGGCAGGTCATATACAGCGGCCTCGTTGATATTGTGTATCCCAGTCCCGAAGCCACCGCCTACAATAGCTATGTCACAATACCGGTACATTGCCGCAAGTTTGCCGAAGCAGTCGACTATCAACGTCTGCCTGCTGTTGTCACCGTCAAATGACGACAATCTTACCGCTCCGTTCGTGAGTCTGCGCCCGAGGGCAGCCAGACGCGCTTCGTCAAATTCGTGAGGTGCGATGATAAGCTTGACGTCTGGATGTGAGTTAAACCACGGTATGTATACAGCCTCGTCAGACGGCCAGCTGCTTCCGGCTATCACACACATACTCCCCGACTTTGAAAACAACTCCACCTCGGGCATCTCCGAGACCACGTTCATGATATCAGTCACGCGGTCAAAACGGGTGTCGCCCACAACCTTAGTATTGTTCACTCCTATGCCGGCCAGAAGCTCACGCGAGGCTTCGTCCTGAAGGTAAAGCGTATCGAAGTAACCAAGCATACGTCTGAACATTCCGCCCCAAGGCCTGAAAAAAATCTGGCCGGACCTGAATATTGCCGAGATAATATAGGTGGGTACATTATGGTGGTGAAGCTGCTCGAGATAATTGCCCCAAAATTCATATTTTACGAATATGGCCATCGAGGGATTGACCCTCCCGACAAACCGACGGGCCTCTGACGGCGTGTCAAAAGGCAGGTAACACACAGCATCGACCATAGGATAATTCCTGCGCACTTCATATCCGGAAGGTGAAAAAAACGTGAGAAGTATCTTGCGGTCGGGATGCTGACGGCGCAGTCTCTCAATGAGCGGACGTCCCTGTTCAAACTCTCCGAGCGACGCGGCATGAATCCATATAGGACGGTCACATGGCCTCAGCCTTGAGCCTATGATATCAAATGTCTCGCTCTGTCCCGCCCTCATTTTCCTGAGTTTGGGCGACCGTATGGCACCCACGCCCGACAGTCCCGACATCAGATGCATCGCTGTGTTGTATATCAGATTCATGGCAGGCTTGGTTTCAGTTTATAGCCCGAAGGTAGTTTCCTGAACGAGCTGTCAATATATACTCTCACTACAAGACGCTGATAGAATGTGAAATTATTCTCAGCAAGATTGAAATCAAGGGACGCCCTCATGTTGACAAACCGGTTGTCGATGATCGTACCGTAAACTGATGTCCTGTTGTACCACGACGACCTGTAGTAAGGTTCCCCCTGATCGAGCAACGGACCGAAATCGCTGTAGTAAGGAAACAGTTTTTCTCCGGCATAGGTTGTATTATGCCATTCGAGCCACTTCCACCGCAGGGTGACATCAAGCCACGCGCCTACAGGCATCTTCCACTTGTCATAAGCCCGGTTGCGGGTTATGGAACTTAGTGCGCCCACTCTCACGGCAAGGCTGTCCAGACCTACGCGCTGAGTGAAATCCAAACCCACATAGGGGTTGACGAGAAAATTATCGACTATGTGCTGATCGGGATCAGGATTGCTTGTCAACGCGAAATGATTCATCACAGCCACTCCGCCGGCCATCAGCATGCTTCCTTTACGCTGCCACTCGCCATGGGCTATGATATTGAACGCCTCGCGACGGGATTCGGACTGCATGGCCCGCCAGTCGACAAGAGCCTCGAAATAGCCGTCACTACCATCGTATGTCGCCATGAAGCCTCTGACATTGCGCTGCATGTAACATATCGAGTCATTCCATACATAGTTTGGAAGCTGACGGTGCATGAGTGTGCGCGGGAACATACCCATAGCCACACTCCATCCCGTTCCGCCTCCTTTATATCTGTAATAGAGTGTGGGTGACAGACGTTTGCCATACCACTCCGAGCCTATAGGCTGTGTCCATACCACGCCCCCCATCAGTCGGTGGGTACCGTCAAACATCGATACACCGATCTCAGGCGACAGCTGGGTATGGAAGAATGTGCGCGTATCGGTCATCCTGCTGTCCCCCTCACGATTATCAAAAACCGTGTTGAAGTCGACATTCCACTCCAACTGCTGGGCCACCGTATGACAGCAACATGACGCCATCACCAGAATGGCCGCAATAAGCAGACATTTTCTCATACTGACAAAATTCTATTATTAGACCCCGTTCCCCAATTTATGTCAAATCAGGGGCGGTCAGTCTTTGAGCTATTTTGCTTTAAATCAGAGGGAGCATAGCTGTAGCTATGTGACCGATGATTTGAAGCAAAATAGCCAAAGAATAGCCGGGGCCGGGAGTCGTATTTGATTTTCAATTTTCTTTACTTAATAATTGTTTCAAGTTTCGGATTCGATCCTATCATAAAAGTTACCATCTCAAGTTATGCGACCCCTGATTTAACATAAATTGGGGAACGGGGTCTTATTCTTCAGGTAGCTTGATTCGGTCAATGCCCAGCTGTATGCGACGGATAGTCTCCTCAGGATCCATCAGCTCGGTGATATCAAACATATGCGGTCCTTTACATTCGCCCACAACAGTCAGCCTGAATGCATTCATCACATTACCCAAGTGGTATCCTTTATCGGCAATCCATCCCAGGACAACAGGCTCAGCTTCGGATGATTTCCAGGACGGCATGCTCCTGAGCACCTCGATAAGCTCTGCCATAATGCGCGGCATCCCGTCGCTCCAACGCTTCTTAACAGCCTTGGGATCATAGCTGTCAGGCTGTACAAAGAAGAATGATGCCTGATCCCACAGGTCGCTCACGAAGTTTATACGGCTCTTCACCATTCCTACAGCACGGGCTATATACCCGTCACTGAATTCTGAGATGTCGACACCATGTTTTTCAAGTACGGGCCTGAACATACCGGCCAAGGTCATGTCGTCGAGCTCCTGCAAGTACTGGTGATTGAACCATTTGCCTTTCTCATAGGCAAATTTTGCTCCAGCCTTGGAGCAGTGCTCGAACGAGAACTTGCCTATCAGTTCCTGCATGGTCATTATCTCGGTATCATCACCCGGGTTCCATCCGAGCAATGCGAGAAAATTTATTACGGCCCCGGGCAGGTAACCGTTCTCCCGATATCCGGCCGATACGGCTCCGCTGGCCGGATCATGCCACTCAAGCGGAAAAACAGGGAATCCCAGACGGTCACCATCGCGCTTTGACAGTTTTCCCTTTCCGTCAGGCTTGAGCAACAATGGAAGATGCACAAACCGAGGCATCGTATCGGTCCAGCCGAAAGCCTCATACAATAGCACATGAAGCGGTGCCGACGGCAACCACTCCTCACCGCGTATCACATGCGACACTTCCATCAGGTGATCGTCAACAATATTGGCAAGATGATACGTGGGCAGATCGTCGGCGCTCTTGTACAACACCTTGTCATCAAGTACACTCGAATTTATGGTTACCTTTCCTCTCACCAGATCATCGACCTCAACGTCCCGGCCAGGTTCGATCAAAAAGCGTACAACATATTTCTCACCGCTGTCTATAAGCGACTTTACCTCGTCGGCCGACATAGTAAGCGAATTACGCATGGACATACGGGTCGATGCGTCATACTGCCAGTTGGGTTTCGAGGCACGTGCAGCTTCAAGTTCGGCCGGAGTATCGAATGCAATGTAAGCCTTTCCGGCGTCAAGCAACTGTCTCACATATCCGCGATAGATGTCGCGACGCTCGCTCTGACGATATGGTCCGTGCGGGCCTCCGCAGCCGACCCCCTCGTCTATCTCTATCCCGAGCCACTTCAGAGCCTCTACAATATAATCCTCGGCTCCCGGCACAAAACGCTGTGAATCGGTATCCTCTATACGAAGAATCATGACACCGCCATGACGGCGGGCAAACAGATAGTTATAAAGCGCCGTACGAACACCGCCAATGTGTAACGGACCTGTAGGAGAGGGAGCAAATCTGACGCGAACCTGTCTTTCCATATAAATCTATGTTTTTGTTTCTTTCGAATTGAATTGCAAAGGTACGAAATTTAGCTTAGACCCCGTTCCCTTTCTGTTATTTTATTGGCATAAGAGTTTCCTTATACCATCAGTCCAGATGGTAACGACGACGCAATTCCAGATCGGCCGCAGTTGCCCGGAAGTCTGAGATCCAGGCATCAAGTGTATCACACAGCACGCTGTCCCTCTTGTTTACAAGCCATGATTGGAACTGATTGAACGATATCTCTACCGACGAATCGAGCCATGGATAGTCGGATTTCATTATCTCGGCAAGATGCCGGTTCACCACGGCATTAGGCAGCTGAAATCTCGCCACCATGATAATGAGCTGTTCCGAACCGAGTTCCGGATCCTCGACAATGTATATCGTGTCTCCGAGTTCACGGGTGAGATGCTCCAGTCGTGTCCTGAACGGGGAGTTGAGCGGCACATGAATAGTATCACCGGTAAGGCTTAACTGATCGGGATACCTCAGACAGCCCGCCGAATCCCGGCACTGCACCAGCACCTGACGGTCTATAAGCACCGGCCTCGTAGCCCTGAAACGCTTCCTCAGACTGCTGTTGGCCGCAATATCGCCTATCACGACATCATATCGTCCGTTTTCAAGATTTTCAAGCACACTCTCAAGGTGAGTGAAACCATCAACTTTCAAAGGCCTGCCATGCGCCGATGCAAGCATTCTGACCATGTCATAATAATATCCCGACAATGTATCGCCACTGGTCGACAATCCTATCGGCGATATCTCGATAGCGACATTGAGCGTGTCACCGCCGGCACGGTTATCGCTTACATGCCAAGTAGGCGATGTACAGTTACGCACCAGAAACATCGCGCCTATAACCGCGGCAAGCAACAGAAGATAAATGGCGGTCGTGCCATGACGATATTCCAGACGTTTCATCAGTACACAGAATCAGTTGGCAAAATCGACCGAGAGTCCCATCTGAAACCGTCTGGGATTAAGCGGATAATGAGGCATTGAGAAATAATTGTCACCCGTCATACCCTGATTGATATGAGACATCATGATGAAGAAGCGTGTCTTGCTGAGCTTAAAATTAAAGTACAGATTGACAAACGGATAGTTTCCGCAGTCGATTTCACGCTGGTTATAGAATGCCATCGTCGCAGGCTGGTAGGCCACAGCCTTATACTTTGTATAATAATCACAGTCCACCCCCATCTGGACATGCAATGTAGCTACTCTGAATGCCACATACAGGTTGGAATACACCGCCAGCGTCGGAAGCGGTATCACAGCAGCGTCGGAAGTTGTCTGGTATGTCACCCGGTTCTCCCAGTGCAGGGCACGGAATCTGAAATTCTGCAGCAGACGGGCCGTAAACACCTGCACATTCCCTCCGGACTGTGTCGGCATGCACTGCCCGTTGAAATAGATATGGTTCTGCACATTCTCGATTCCGGCCATGAAATTGGTTCCGGTATGAGGGATGTTTATCGATCCGCCGACTCTGTAGCGACGGGTCTTTGAAAAATCATTCTTCCATATGAAATGGTTGCTCACATAGTTCTCAAGCAGGTATTCGGGGGCTGTATTGTAAAAACTGCCGAAAGCATTGACAGTAACCGTGTCGCCAAACAACTTTATACGGGTATCGATGTTACCGTGAGCCTTTACCTCGCCGGCGGCCCGGCCAACCAGTCCCAGTTCGGCCGTAGCCTGATAGTTGAGCAGACGTCCCTGCTGTCTGATGAGCTGTGCTCCGGCCCACAGAAAATTTTCCTTAGCCTTCGGAGATAGTCCGGCATCAAGCGGATAAGGATCCAGACGCTCGTCGTCATTATCCGGAGAACGGAGATCGGGAGACTGTGTGTATGAGCGTACCTCATGAGTAAGGAATGCCGACAGACCGGCCTTGGCATATTTGTTGAAACCCTCCATGAGCGATATGGCGACTGTGTTACGCATCTGCCAGTATCTGGTGATATCATATGTCTTACCGGCAGTGAGATAAGTTTTCTCCCAGAACTCCGCGTCCTCGGCGGCTGACTCATTGATGAACTCGTGGCTGTTCTGATTGTATTTCAGGGTCCATGTAAAGGCGGTGACCGGAACATATTCACGCGATACCACCGAGTCCTCATATTCCTCATGATACTGTTCCTTCCAGAAACCGATTTTGTATTTGTGATTCATCCACAGCTCTCCTCCTTTCACACGGTTATGAGCGGCCGTGAGGTTGGTGGGTATGGACTTGGTATCGACACTGGTGCTTCCTCCCTGCACCTCGGCCGGATCGGTGATATACCGGTCATCAGTTATACCGCCATTCTCCTTGTTGACACTGTTATAATGGTTATAATAACCCTGAAACTCATACCTGTCTCCTATGTATGAGCCGGAAAATCCCCACACAAAATTCTTGGCAGCCTGATAGTTGTAGCTTCCTTTCGAATACAGGTAATCAAGCTTGGCACCTATCTGAGCCTTCGCATTGATATTTCCCGAAAAATCTCCACGCAACCGGTCCTGCGTAGTCTCCTTGCCACCACCGGTGGCATAGGACAGCAGAGTCATCGGTATACGCGTATTATAGAAACGCATGGTCTTCTCACCCGGTATCCATGGAGACAGAGCATCCCTGAAAAAGAACGGGCTGTACGGTTCACGATCAAAATAGATCATGTTGTAACCCTCTGATGCGTAGTTGCCGGTACAAGCCCAGGCATCACTTATCTCCGAAGGGACAAACTCCTGAGCATAATTGACATGCAATGTATCGACAACAGCCTCAATCCGCGTGCCTAACGGATCAACCACCCGCCACGCACTCGACTGCTGTACAATTGTCGAGTCGTTGCTGCCGGCCATTACATTGAATGCCGCCATGCATGTCACGGCTATGCCTGCGATATTTCTCAATAGTTTCATATCAATTTACAAAGATACGAACTTATCGGTAAATTATCAAACCTCATTTTTCTTTCAGACTCCATCTGTAAATACAAAGAGAAGGAGCTCCGGTAAAGGACCTCCTTCTCTCGCGTTTCAACTATTTATTTATGAGAGCCTTAATACCTGGTATCACTACCCGGTAATAAGGACGAGGGATGTTGAAATTACAAACTGTTTATATTCTGTCTTAAATTCAACTATATAACAAGTCAAAACCCGCTATTGATGCGGGTTTTAAGCTAAAAGAGTTTAAATAGAAAGCGTGTAAGTGTTAAATACAACGCTACCGTCCGAAACACAGGCGGGAAGCCGTCTGTACAGCCTCCCGCCATATTTAATACTACAGCAGTATGCCTACACGTTGAAGCGGAAATGCATTATGTCGCCGTCCTGGACAACATATTCCTTTCCTTCGACACCAAGTTTTCCGGCTTCTCTGACAGCAGTCTCACCACCAAGAGACACATAGTCGTCAAATTTGATAACCTCGGCACGAATGAATCCCTTCTCGAAATCGGTGTGTATGATTCCGGCACACTGCGGAGCCTTGCTTCCGCGCATGAATGTCCATGCCCTTACCTCGTCGGGACCGGCGGTGAAATATGTCTGCAGATCAAGCAGATGGTAGGCAGCACGTATAAGCCTCGAGACACCGCTCTCCTCCAGACCGATCTCTGCAAGGAACTCCTGACGTTCCTCCCATGTATCAAGTTCTGCGATCTCGCTCTCCGTCTGTGCCGCCACTATCATTATCCCGGCATTCTCATCCTTTACAGCTTCCCTCACGGCCTCGACATAAGCGTTGCCCGAGACTGCCGATGCGTCATCGACATTGCACACATAGAGAACCGGCTTATTAGTCAGCAGAAAAAGATCCCTGGCAAAACGCTGCTCATCGACCGAGTCAAACGATACCGAACGGGCAGGTTTGCCGTGGTCAAACGCCTCCTTATACTGTCTGAGTACCTCATATTGCATTCTGGCGACCTTGTCACCTCCCGTCTGAGCCTGTTTCTGTACTTTGGCGATACGGCTCTCAACGGTCTCCATATCTTTAAGCATAAGCTCATAATCTATGATTTCCTTATCCCTTACAGGATTGACAGTACCGTCGACATGTGTTATATTATCGTCATCAAAGCATCTGAGCACATGCAATATGGCATCGGTCTCCCGTATATTGGCCAGAAACTTGTTTCCCAGGCCCTCGCCCCGACTGGCGCCTTTCACCAGTCCGGCGATATCCACAATCTCTACAGTAGCGGGCACGATACTGCGCGGATTGCACATCTCGACGAGTTTCGTGAGTCTGTCGTCAGGCACCGTGATCACACCGACATTTGGTTCGATAGTACAGAAAGGGAAATTGGCCGATTGGGCCTTAGCATTGGAGAGACAGTTAAACAGTGTTGACTTACCTACATTGGGCAGTCCTACAATTCCACATTGAAGAGCCATATCATATATTGATTTTATCTGATTACAATAATCTGTCAGGACTGCAAAGGTACGCAAAAATCGCGATTTTATATACCTTATACTTAATTAATACAAATAATCTGCTGAATTCAAGATATTTATGCATCAGATCACATATTCATAGAAATACAATTAAATTCATTAATCATTAATGATACAACGGCTTAACGCCTGAGTCCGACAAAAATATCAGTCTCAGGCGTATAAATGCAATTAATCCTGATGTAACAGAATGTATATAACCGGTGCCGGATATCACAATGCCCCGTGACCTATCGCCGCCTTTATGAACGACCGGAACAGTGGATTAGGATGTAATACCGTCGACTGGTACTCCGGATGGTATTGTGTCCCCACAAACCACCTGAGCGACGGTATCTCTACAACTTCAACAAGGCCGGTATCAGGATTCTCGCCGACACATCTCAATCCTGCCGCTTCGAACTGTTCCTTATAACTATTGTTAAATTCGTAACGGTGACGGTGTCTTTCCCTGATTATCTCCGAACCATAAGCATTTCTCGCTATCGAACCTCCGGCGAGCCGGCAATCATAGGCTCCAAGTCTCATTGTACCACCCTTATCGGCTACATTCTTCTGACTTTCCATAAGGTCTATGACATTATATGGCGTCGACATATCCATCTCTGTGGAATTGGCGCCGGATAATCCCAGCACATCACGGGCAAACTCAATTACAATACATTGCATACCGAGACAGATACCGAATGTAGGCATATCATGCTCCCGACACCATTTTATAGCCGCAAGCTTACCCTCGATACCACGATTTCCGAATCCTGGAGCGATCACCACTCCGTCAAGGACACTCAGTAACTCTCCGGCATTGTCTTCATTCAATTTCTCGGCGTGTATGTACACGATCTCAAGTTTACGGTCACAGTATGTAGCCGCCTGCAGCAGAGCCTCATTTATCGACTTATATGCATCCTGCAGTTCGACATATTTTCCGACAATGCCGATCCTGACACAACCCCGCGCATTATCAAGATGACGTATAAATCCGTTCCATGCATGGTGGTCAGGCTCTTTTCGGGCTACAGTATGCGTTATCGACAATACAAGGTCATCAAGATGCTGTCCATGCATTATGGCCGGGACATGATATATCGACGGGGCGTCGATACTCTGTATCACGGCCTCGGGAGTCACGTTACAGAACCTCGCGACCTTCTCTCTCATTGCCTCGGGAATATCCTTTTCAGTACGGAGTATCAGTATGTCAGGCTGTATACCTATGGACTGGAGCTGCTTTACAGAGTGCTGAGTCGGCTTGGTCTTAAGTTCTTTCGCCGCCTTAAGATACGGCACATATGTGAGATGTATACTTACAGCCCTTCTGCCAAGCTCCCACCTGAGTTGCCTTACAGCCTCAAGAAATGGTGTCGACTCGATATCGCCTACAGTACCGCCTATCTCAGTTATTACAAAATCAAAATCCCCCGTTTCACCTAAGAGCGTGATATTACGCTTGATCTCATCGGTGATATGGGGGATTATCTGTACTGTCTTCCCGAGGTAGTCACCCCGGCGTTCCTTGTTTATCACAGCCTGATATATGCGGCCGGTGGTGATACTGTTGGCTTTGGTCGTCGGTATGTCGGTGAACCGTTCATAATGACCGAGATCAAGATCCGCTTCATGGCCGTCAGCCGTGACGTAACACTCACCGTGTTCATAGGGATTGAGGGTACCCGGATCTATATTAAGATAAGGGTCAAACTTCTGGATTGTGACACTGAAACCTCTTGACAGAAGCAATCTTGCAAGAGAGGCGGAGATAATGCCTTTACCGAGTGACGATACGACACCTCCTGTAACGAAAATATATTTTGTTTCCACGGATAAATAATTTATGTCCGGGTTGCAAATTTACAAACAATCGGATTGTTTTGCAAATTCTTTTTACTACATTTGTGACATCAATGTTTTTACCTCTGTGATATGATACATGTCACCCTACCCGACCGCTCAGCGAAACCGTTACCGTTCTATCTGGCAATGGAAGAATTTCTCGCGGCCCGCGGCGATGATGACTACTTTTTCATGTGGCAGGTGGAACCTACAGTCATAATAGGCCGCAACCAGCACATTCTCACCGAGGTAAACATCCCCTACTGTCTGGAACACGGCATAGACGTAGTGAGACGCAAGAGTGGCGGCGGATGTGTGTACGCTGACATGAACAACGTAATGCTCTCCTATGTGACCACTTCCGATGCTGTCACCACAACTTTCAGCCTATACACCGGGATGGTGGCCCGGATGCTCCGGCAACTCGGTATAGACGCCCATGCCGGAGGACGCAATGATATCCTGATAGGGGAACGCAAGGTATCGGGCAACGCTTTCTATCACAGACATCACCGTGCGATTCTGCACGGCACAATGCTGTATGATACAGATATCAGTGCCATGCTGCAGGCCATAACGCCATCCGATGTCAAACTTACGAGCAAAGGGGTCGAATCGGTGCGTTCACGTGTTATCAACATAAAGGAAGTGTGTGACATCGGCCTTGATAATTTCAAGGAAAAAGCAGTCTCACTGTTATGCGACTCTGTTCTCGAACTCACACCCGGCGACATATCCGCCATCAACGATATTGCGGTCACCTACCGCGACCGACGGTGGCTTTACGGCAACTCCCCAAAAGCCACATGTTCTGTCTCGCGCCACATTGACGGCGTAGGTCAGCTCGACATCTCCATTGTACTCCAGGCCGATATCATCAGAGATATAGACATAATGGGTGATTTCTTCCTGCTGGGCGATCTCGACTCAATGCTGCTGGATCACATAAGAAATACAGGATACACGCGCAATGACATAAGGCAGGCACTTGACGGCATAGATGCGTCTACCGTCATAGCAGGATTATCTACAGAAAAACTAATCGAAACAATTTTATAAAACCATGGAAAATGAAATCAGGAAAACCTGTCTCCACGACCGACACTGCCGTCTGGGTGCACAGATGAGCCCTTTCGGCGGCTTTGACATGCCGATCCAGTATCAGGGTATAGTCGAAGAGCATCAGGCCGTACGAACGGCGTGTGGCGTCTTTGACGTATCACACATGGGTGAGGTGCAGATAACCGGCCCCCTGGCCGAGGCCTACGTGAACCACATCTTCAGCAACGACGTCACCGGTGCCCCTGCCGGCAAATGTTTCTATGGCATGATGCTCAACGATAACGGTGGTGTTGTCGATGATCTGCTCGTATACAGACGCTCTTCAGAGGATTTCTTCCTTGTGATCAATGCGTCCAATATCGACAAGGATGTGGAATGGATCAGCAGTCATGCACACAGTTTTGACGTCAGGGTAGAAAACCTCAGCGACCGGCTCGGAGAACTTGCCATACAGGGTCCGGAGGCAGAACGTGTCGTTACCGAAACACTCGGCATAGAGTGTGGTGACCTCGAATTCTACACATTCAGGGACATAGATATTGAAGGTGTGCCGGCAATAATTTCACGGACCGGTTATACCGGTGAGGACGGGTTCGAGATTTACGCTCCACACGATATCACCATAATGCTATGGGACAAGCTGATGGATGCTGGCATAGCCCCCTGCGGACTCGGTTGCCGGGACACTCTGCGCTTTGAAGTCGGTCTCCCGCTGTATGGTGACGAGCTGGCCGACGACATCACTCCGCTCGAGGCAGGACTCGGAATGTTCGTAAAACTTGACAAACCCTCATTCATAGGACGAGATGCCATCGTACGCCAGAAAGCCGAAGGGCCAGCACGCCGTACCGTAGGCCTCGAGCTGCTTGACCGAGCCATTCCCCGCCATGGGTATGAAGTGCTCGACTCAGATGGCAATATCATCGGACACGTGACCACCGGCTACCACGCCATCTCGGTAGACAAGAGCATAGCCATGGCTCTTATCGACGCACGCTATGCCGCCACCGGCACACCCCTGCAGGTGAAGATACGCCGCAAGGTATTCCCGGCCATTGTTGTATCAAAGAAATTCTATAAAAAATCATATAAGAAATAAATTATATCAAAGTCATGTCAAAGATTTATTACGCCCCCACCCACGAGTATATCATAGTAGACGGTAACATCGGTACCATCGGCATAACCGACTATGCACAGCATGCACTCGGCAATGTAGTATATGTCGATATGCCTGAAGTCGACGACGAAGTCGAAGCCGGACAGGATTTCGGCGCTATCGAGAGCGTCAAAGCCGCCAGCGATCTTATCTCACCCGTTACCGGAACCGTCATCGAGATAAACGACGCACTCGCTGACAATCCACGACTTGTCAACCAGGACCCTATGGCCAACTGGATCATAAAAGTAGAGATTGCCGACCCATCGGAACTCGACAGTCTGCTGGATGCCGGAGCCTATGCCGCTATCTGCAAATAAACTGTTACATTACGCCCATCCAGACACCATGCACCATTATTTTCCGCATACACCCGACGATATCAGAACCATGCTGGACCGCATAGGCGTCGAGACTCTTGACGACCTTTACAGCGATGTACCCGCCGGGCTAAGACTACGGCAGCCATACAACCTGCCGCCGTCACAGAGCGAAAAGGAGATACGCGACTTCTTCGATTCCCTGTCCTCCCACAATCTGTCGCTCAAATGTTTTGCCGGAGCCGGACAATACAACCACTATACTCCGGCTGTGGTATCATCGCTATCGGCACGTTCCGAGTTTCTGACAGCCTATACTCCTTACCAGCCTGAAATATCGCAGGGCACACTCCAGTATATTTTCGAGTACCAGACGATCATGTCACGGCTCACAGGACTCGAAGTGAGCAATGCATCGATGTATGACGGTGCCACAGCCACAGCCGAAGCTATGCTCATGGCTGCAGCCCATTCACGCCGCCGCTCGCGTGTGCTCGTATCGGCAACGATAAATCCCGCCGTACGTGAGGTCATCGACACTTATGCCACATATCACGGCATCACCGTTGACACTGTCGCGGCTATAGACGGAGTGACATCACGTGAGGATCTTGAGACAAAACTTTCGGCCGGAGATGTTGCCGGTGTCATCGTTGCCTCCCCCAATTACTACGGAATCCTGGAAGATTATACCGGATGGGCCGATATATGCCACGCCGCCAAGGCCTTGCTTATCATGAACTGCCCGGCTATCTGCCTGGCATCCATAAAGACTCCGGGCGAATGGGGAGCAGATATAGCTGTGGGCGACGCCCAGTCGCTGGGGATGCCGCTGAACTTCGGCGGTCCGTATCTCGGCTATCTGTGCGCCACAAAGGCCCTGATGCGCAAGATGCCGGGCAGGATCGTAGGACAGACCACCGATGACCGCGGCAACCGCGTCTTCGTTCTGACCCTGCAGGCACGCGAGCAGCACATACGTCGCGAGAAAGCCACCTCCAATATCTGCTCCAACCAGGGACTGATGGCTCTTCACACAGCCATATACGTGTCGCTGATGGGAGCCAGAGGCCTTCGGGAAGTCAACGACACCGGATACCGGGCCGCCCACTATCTCGCCGACCGTCTTACAGCTACCGGCAAGATGCGTCTCAGATATCCCGATCGTCCGTACTTCAACGAGATGGCGATGACCGTCGACTTCGATCTCGATCTTTTCATGGCCAAAGCAATGGAACAGGGTATTCTGCCCGGAGTCAGGATAGATGACAGCACGCTGCTTATAGCCACGACCGAAATGTTATCGCGTGACGACCTCGACCAATATATTCTTCTTGTCCAAACGATGTGATAAAGCCATGAACCGTAAATATTACAGCAAGCTCATATTCGAGCTGTCACACCCCGGCCGACACGGTTACTCACTACCCTCCAACGGTCTCGATACTCCTGTCGACCTGCCGGAGACGCTAAGCCGAAAAACTCCGCCCGACCTGCCGGAAGTTGACGAACCCGCCGTCGTCCGCCACTATAACAACATGTCGACCAACAACTTCGGTGTCGACACGGGATTCTATCCTTTAGGATCCTGCACAATGAAGTACAACCCCAAGATCAACGAAGAGATCGCATCACACTCCGGAATGCTCCAGCTGCACCCGTCGACACCCGCCGTAGCGGCACAGGGCGCCCTGATGATATACTACACACTGCAATGGATGCTGAGCGAGATCGGAGGTATGGCTGAATTCACACTCAATCCGTTTGCCGGAGCCCACGGCGAGCTCACCGGTCTCATGGTGATCCGGGCCTATCACCGGTCACGCGGCGACTTCAGGCGCACTAAAGTCATCATACCGGACTCGGCCCACGGCACCAATCCGGCCAGCGCCGCTGTCGCCGGCCTCGAGATCGTCGAAGTCAGAAGCCGTCCCGACGGCACGGTCGATGTCGACGACCTGCGCCCGCTGCTCGACGATACCGTTGCAGCCATGATGATGACCAATCCCAATACACTGGGAATCTTCGAGAAGAACATTCCCGAGATAGCAGAACTTGTACACGGGGCCGGAGCGTTGCTATACTACGACGGAGCCAATCTCAACCCGATGCTTGGCGTGGCCCGTCCGGGCGATATGGGATTTGACGTGATGCACATCAACCTCCACAAGACATTCTCGACACCTCACGGTGGCGGAGGTCCCGGCTCAGGTCCTGTAGGCGTACGTGCAGGTCTGGAACAGTTCCTGCCCAATCCGAGAGTGGTAAGACGTCCCGACGGATCATTTGACATCATATCTTCGTCCGATGCCTTGGGCCGGATATCGGCAACACTCGGCAACTATGCCATAGCAGCCCGTGCCCTTGCCTATATATTGTCAATGGGACGTGAAGGAATCATGATGGCCGGCAGACTGGCTACCCTGAACGCCAACTACATAAAGGAGTCTCTTAAAGACCTGTATAAGCTTCCCATTGAAGGAGTTTGCAAACATGAGTTTGTATTCGACGGTCTGGCCGACAAGTCTACCGGGGTCACCACGCTCAATGTCGCCAAACGGCTTCTTGATCACGGCTACCACGCTCCTACGATCTATTTCCCGCTTCTGTTCCACGAGTCGCTGATGATAGAACCGACTGAGACCGAAAGTCTTGAGACGCTGGACGAATTCATTGCCGTGATGCGCGAAATAGCCCGCGAAGCCTCCGAGACTCCCGATATAGTCAGGGATGCCCCGCACGATACTCCCATAGGTCATCCCGACGATACCCAGGCGGCACTCACACCAGTCACGACATATACAGCCTGATAAACTATGGATCTGATAATCATAGGAGCCGGTCCCGGAGGATACGAACTGGCGGCAGAGGCTCATAAATCAGGCCTCGAGGTAGCAGTTATTGAACGTGACAATATCGGCGGCACATGTCTCAACCGGGGATGCATCCCCACCAAAGCCCTCCTGGCCTCGGCCAATACACTGAGGACAGCACGTGAAGCCTCATCAATGGGTATTGACATCGATGGCATAATCCCATGCTACAGCCGTGCCGTCGAACGCAAGGACGGGATCGTGGCACAGCTGAGGGAGGGTGTGGCAATGGCCCTTGACGGAGTGACACTGATCAGGGGTGAGGCCCGTTTTATATCACACGATACCATTGAGGTAAACGGCCGGCGGTACTCTGCGCCACGTATCGTCGTCGCCACCGGCTCTGAACCTGTACGTCCTGACATTCCCGGAGCAGACAAAGCCATCACAAGTGATGAACTGTTATCAATGAGCGATCTACCGAAGTCGATCGCTATCATTGGCGGCGGCGTGATAGGCATCGAGTTCGCCTGTATCCTGCACGAATTCGGTGTCGATGTTACGGTCATAGAGTTCTGTAAGGAAATTCTCCCCACATTCGACAGAGATATTGCCAAACGGCTACGCACACGGCTTGGACGCAACGGGATCAGGATTATTGTCGGTGCGACGGTCACTTCCATCGGTGACGGTAATGTAAGTTACGACCTTAAAGGTAAAACCATCACCATCGGGGCTGAAGCGACCCTGATGGCTGTAGGCCGACGTCCGGTTATTCCGGAAGGACTTACCGAACTCGGCGTGGAGATTACCCGTCGCGGCATCACCGTCAATCCCGGGACAATGGAAACCGGTGTACACGGAATATATGCCATAGGCGATGTCAACGGCCTGTGTATGCTCGCCCACGCGGCATCGGCTCATGGCAGAATCTTTATGGGTCATGACGTGAACCTCGACATCATTCCGGCCGCAGTCTTCAGTCATCCTGAATGTGCCATGGTCGGCCTGACCGAGGAACAATGCCTGCAGCGACAGCTCGATATCAGGGTCGGAAGATCACTGTTCCGTGCAAACGGTAAAGCCGTGACAATGAACGAGACCGACGGAATGGTCAAAGTCATTGCCGACAGCCACAGCGACGCAATACTCGGGTGTCACATCATGGGACCGCATGCCAGCGATCTCGTACAGGCGGTAGCCGACATGATGACCATCGGGGCAACAGCCGACGACATAGCACGAAGCATCCACGCCCACCCCACTCTCTCTGAGACGGTTCAGGCCGCTATAGATAATTTGGCATGAATACCCGAATCTCCGTGCAAATTATAGAGACACAGATGTAATATTTCAGGCATCAAAAGCGTTCTTTAAGTGTCGGAAATGCCCGTTGGCGTCCGGCACTTATTTTCATCACTAACATAATGCATCCTGCCTATGGATAAAACTTCTACCTCCATTCAATCGGATTTCAACAGAACACATACAACCACCGAACACAGCCGTAGCAACAGCACCGGTCCGTCACAACAGGCGCTCAGATTCATACGTCGGTTCGCACGCACATACCAGCCGGAGAACGGCATAACTTTTGTGCTCAAAGTATCCTGACCCACAAAAACAACAATTCCATGAAATATCTTTTAATCATATTTACATTTCTTTTTGCTTCATTTTCATTGGAAGCAAAAAAACTATACGTTGAAATGGAATATCATAAAAACTGCATTAAACTTGACGATGGGTCCAATAAGAAACGTCAGGCAATCAAAGACGAACAGGGTAAAGACATTAAATTCACATCTCTTATCGGAGCCATTAATTATATGTCGCTACAAGGTTGGGAACTTGTTGATACCAAATCTGTAATCAAAGGTGAGGGAGTTTATGGGTTAAGCTCTACCGATACAAAAGTATATTATCTTTTTTGTAAAGAGGTTCCCGACGAGGAACTTGAAGTTATTGTATCCAATTCATATAAAGACAAGGACCGGCAGACCAACTGAACCAAAACAGTAAGCCCCTTGACGTTCCGGGAACCTCAAGGGGCTTGCTGTGCGCATGAAGGGACTCGAACCCCCACGATCTGAGATCATTAGATCCTAAGTCTAACGCGGCTACCATTACGCCACATGCGCTTAAATCGCTACAAAGGTAGCGACATTATCTGAACTTTACAAATGCATCAGGTCAAAAAATTATAAAATCTGATATCCCGCATCCTTCAATGCCTTATGAATCTGCCCGACATGCTCCGAGTTGCGCGTCTCGAGTTCGACATGAAGCTCACAATTGTTTATACCGCCCTTGCCTGTCGCACGGCCATGGGCAACACTCAGGATGTTACCACCCTGCCGGCCGATGATGTCACAAACAGCAGAGAGCTGGCCCGGCTTGTCGTTGAGGTCAAGAGTAATGGTACATATGCGTCCGCTCTTCGTCAATCCGCGGGTTATAACGCGGTTAAGGATAGACACATCAATATTGCCGCCCGACACAAGACAGACGACTTTCTTGCCGGCAATAGGCAGTTTGCCGAAAATCGCGGCGGCAACCGACACAGCTCCAGCGCCTTCCGATACCAGTTTCTGTTTCTCGATAAGGGCAAGAATCGCGGCGGCGATCTCATCCTCCGAGACCGTAACCACCTCGTCGACATACCGGCGACAGGCCTCGTAGGTAAGTGTCCCGGGCTCTTTCACTGCAATACCGTCGGCTATGGTCGAGACATTGTCCAGGCGTATGCGGTCACCGTTTCTGAGCGAATCGGCCATGCTCGGCGCACCGGCCGCCTGAACGCCATAAATCCTGATATCAGGACGTAAAGTCTTGACAGTGAATGCTACACCTGCTATGAGACCACCACCGCCTATGGGGACAATAATAGCCTCGACATCGGGCATCTCCTCAAGAATCTCAAGACCTATCGTTCCCTGACCGGCTATGACAAGAGGATCGTCAAACGGATGGACAAACGTGTAACCCTCCTTGTCGCGAAGTTCGATAGCCTTGTTGTAGGCGTCGTCATAGACACCGTCAACCAGACAGACCTCGGCGCCGAGAGCTTTCGTCGCCTCGATTTTTGACAGCGGGGCACCGGCAGGCAGGCATATCAATGCCTTGATACCGTTACGGGCGGCACCGAGAGCGACACCCTGCGCATGATTTCCGGCCGAACACGCGATAACACCCTTTGCCTTCTCCTCAGGACTGAGCTGCGAGATTTTATAATAGGCGCCACGCAGTTTGAACGAACCGGTATATTGCAGATTCTCAGGCTTGAGATATACCTGCGAGTCCTTGACAAGATTTGTAGGACCGACAAGGCGCGGATGACGGGCCACATCCTTGAGTACCTGTTGAGCGCGGTACACCTCGCTTATCTTCAGTTCTTCCATCATTTATTTGTTAATAGTTGCGCAAAATAACCGCTAATTTACGAGTTATGCAATAGCTTCTCTAAAATTTTTATCGGGACGGCTGTAACACGAGAGGATACGGATCCTTCACCGGAGCGACCGGACCGGATGCATAACGCAGACATAGCGACGCCATATCATCTGTCGAACCGCCGGCTATCGCAACATAATACACCGGTTCTCGTGTCGACAACAGCATCGCATCAGGATACCCGTTTGCTTTCAGCCTACTGCACAACGAACGCGCATTAAACAGCTGTCTGAACTGAGCAACCACCACATAAGCCTCGGCCGGTACCGACCCATTGCCGGCATCGACCGGCTTTACCCTTTCACGCTTCACGGCTACGGTATCACCGTCAATGATACGCGTAGATGTAATAGCCTCGCGCCTTATCCTGTCATAAACGGTATTGTCGATTCCCGACTCATCACTACGTCCGGCAACAGCCTGTTCGTAAGCCGCCCTGTAGTTGGCCTCGCTCGTCCGGCAACCGGTAATCACAGCAACTGACGCTATCGTCACTGCAGTTATAATTAATTTCATCATGACATTACAATTTAATTTTACCAAGTTCGATCACCTCAAGATCACGCATCGTACCGTTATCTATCACAAGCCGGATGAGTGTTCGCTCCTTTTGCCATCCATGATGTCCCGCCGCTCCGGGATTGATGTGCAGACAGTCAAGCTCGTCATCATACATAACCTTGAGTATGTGGGAATGCCCGGCAACAAACAGCTGTGCCTTATGCTCGATAATGAGCCGTCGTATCCCCGGCGCATATCGTCGCGGATAGCCACCGATGTGGGTCATCAACACCCTGACACCATCAATGTCAAACACTTCCACCTCACGGCAACGATGTCTTACGATCCCGTTGTCTATATTCCCATGCACGGCTCTGACAACCGGGCATATATCCTCGAGCCTGGCAATCACACTTATATCACCCACATCTCCGGCATGCCATATCTCGTCGCAATCCCTGAAATGAATCGCGAACCGGTCGTCCCAGCATGAGTGTGTGTCACTGAGTATTCCTATACGTTTCATATAATGAATAACGGGCGTCGCCAAGGAAAAGTCATACCCGACAACACCCGTCATATCGATTGCCTGAATTATTATTTCAGATTCATTTTTTTGGCAATGGCCTTTGGAATGGCATCACGGTGAACCAGTATGTCAAGAGTCTTAGCCAGAATATATGGCTCGGAAGCATAGAAATAGCCGTTGTACACCTGTTTGTCGGTCCACGAGTTACGCACCTTGTAGTAACGTTTGCCGTTCTGGTCAGTGGCATAACCTACAATCTCCATTCCGTGGTCATCGGTAGTCTCACGACGGTCAAACATAGCCTGACGCGATTCGGGAGTAACATCGATCTCGTCGACCGGCCCGTCAAACTCGTACTGCTTTGCTTTTTTCTCCGAATCACTGAGCTTGACCCACCGGGCCAGTTCGGTACCCTCCATGTCGGCCTCGTTCTTCTCTCTGGGCATCACAGCCACACCTTTCTTCCACTTGAATCCGGATTCGCTTACGTCAGCAGCCCACACAACAGGGAATCCGTTTTCGACGGCATTGTCTAAGATAGCCTTGAGGTCATCAAGCGGTACATTGTAGTATCCCGCCCATAGCCAATTGTCAGGAACTTCAACTGCAAACGTCTCATAGTAAGGATGATGCATGAACGAAGTAACAGGAATATAATCGTCAGGATCGATATCGAGCGACTCGGCATACGACTTCGGAGTATAGGTCTTGCCATCGACAACAAATGTCTCCGGCACCTCACCGAGATATGCGTCGACAATACCAGCCAATGCTGTAGGCCATGCGGTCGAAAGACGACGGTTGGGATTACGGCTCACGACATCAAGATATGCTTTCATGCCGGCTTCAAGCTCACCATGCACATGATTGTCCTCACCATATTCCAGTCCTTTGTAAGCCTCTTCCGGGACAGCACCATACCGTTTCCACACATACGGGACATCAAGGATGCTGCCACCCTGTGAGAAGTTGGTCTTGCCGTTCATACGCACATAACGGTCAGCCTTGTCTATGTAACACTGGCGGACGGTAAACATCTCGCTGAGATCAACAGGCTTGCCGCCCTTACGTATTATCTCGTCTTCAAAAAATGTAGTACCGGCAAAACACCAGCATGTGCCGCTCTTGTTCTGGTCACGGACAGGAGTAGACTCTATCACTTTCACGTCGGTGAAAACGAAACCTACTGAATCTTTTTTCTCTTCGGCCGCATCCTGTGCAACCGCACCCATCGATACGGCTGCAAGGAGTGCCATCATCAATTGTTTCTTCATGACTCTCAGAGTATGTGATTTACTGCTGGCCTGACACCGCCATGTTCCGGTCAATCTTCATCACCAGTCCCTGGAGAACCTTGCCCGGACCAAGCTCAACAAACTCAGTCGCACCGTCGGCAATCATGTTCCTGACTGTCTGGGTCCAGCGTACGGGGGCAGTGAGCTGAGCCACGAGATTAGCCTTGATCTCGGCCGGGTCGGTGTGAGGCTTTGCATCAACATTCTGATAGACCGGACACACGGGCTCATGAACCTCTGTTGCCTCGATAGCCTTGGCGAGCTCGGCTCGTGCAGGCTCCATGCATGGCGAGTGGAAAGCACCTCCTACCTTGAGTTTGAGGGCACGCTTCGCACCGGCGGCAAGAAGCTGCTCGCAAGCCTTGTCTATAGCCTCTATCTCACCCGAGATAACGATCTGTCCGGGACAGTTATAGTTGGCACATACGACCACGCCGCCGATACCGGCGCATATCTCCTCTACTTTCTCATCGGGCAGAGCCAGAACGGCAGCCATTGTCGAAGGCTTGAGCTCGCATGCCTTCTGCATGGCCATGGCACGGGCGGCGACAAGCTTCAGGCCGTCCTCAAACGACAGTGCCCCGGCGGCGGTAAGAGCCGAGAACTCGCCCAGCGAATGACCGGCAACCATATCGGGATTGAAATCGGCGCCAAGAGTCTTAGCCAGAATTACCGAGTGAAGAAATATCGCAGGCTGTGTGACCTTGGTCTGACGGAGATCCTCGTCAGTGCCTTCAAACATCAGGTCAGTGATACGGAAACCGAGTATCTCGTTGGCCTTTTCAAACATCTCGCGGGCAACCTCATTGTTATCATAAAGGTCTTTGCCCATTCCTACAAACTGAGCACCCTGTCCGGGAAATACAAATGCTTTCATAATTTTGTTTAAGAATGTACTGATATACAAAATAGTTTTGTTAAATTTAGTGCAAAGATAGCATTTTTTCGGATAACATTGCGTCAAAGAATCTTTTTATTATTAACTTTACACCGTGGTAAAGCGACAATACCATACGGCGACAACGTAGAGATACCGCCGGTAACATAATAAATAACCAAATCATAAAATTATAGACAAATGACTAATTCGCTCATTATTTGTGGCTGGATGGGATATCCTCAGGCTATAGTTATCCTGCTCGTAGTCTTACTCTTATTCGGAGGCAAAAAGATTCCTGAACTTATGAAAGGTGTAGGAAAAGGAATCAAGGCTTTCAAGGAAGGAATGAACGATGTGGAAAAGGAAATCAGCACACCGCCATCAACAGCAAGTGACACTAAAAAAGAAGAAAAGACAACAGCCAGATAAATAGCAAAACAACCATACTCATACAACCTTAATTGTGGCCCAGGAAAATACAGAAATGGATTTTTGGGGACACCTTGGCGCGTTGCGGGGAGTCCTGTTCAAAATAGCAGTGGTAGTAGTTGCATTTGCTATCGTGCTGTTCATATACATGCCCTGGATCTTCGGGAATATAATTCTCGCCCCATGTGACGGCTCTTTCATAACATATAAATGGCTCGGCCTATTACAGGGAGACGGAACATTTTTACCCGACATGTCCGGAGAAGGGTTCCATGTCGATATCATCAATTACAATCTGACATCCCAATTTAACACACACATATCTTTATCCGCCTGGTTAGCCATTATAATTTCCTTTCCTTTCATTATATATATGCTATGGACATTCATCCGGCCGGGCCTATATCCAAGCGAAAGGAAGCAAGCGACCAAGGCATTCATATTCAGCAATATCATGTTCTATTTAGGGATGGCATGCAGCTACTTCATAATATTCCCTATGTGCTTTAAATTCCTTGCTGAATATCAGATAACAGAAGAGATAGAAAACACAATAGCTCTCGACTCTTATATAAGCAATTTCCTGACACTTAACTTTATCGTCGGCATTCTGTTCGAACTACCTCTATTGTGCTGGTTACTCGGGAAAATGGGACTTATAACACGTCATTTTTTCAGAAAATATCGCCGTCATGCTATTGTGGCATTACTTATACTGGCGGCATTTATTACACCGACAGGTGATCCTGTCACACTATTTTTAATGTTCATCCCGCTATACATGCTCTGGGAACTCAGCGCACTGCTTGTACCCAAAGCAAAGCCGACTGACGACTGATCATACCGCACATACTAGTTATATTAAAAACACAGGCAGGTCTCTGAATCGCATGATTCAGAGACCTGCC
>CAJUBL010000030.1 GCA_910584665.1 uncultured Muribaculaceae bacterium
CCCGTTTCATATAATTGAAATTTTTATCTGTCAAAATTTTTTATATTTCAGTCAATTACACTAAATTTGCACAAATTTAAAATCCGATTTTAAAATTGCACACGATGAATTATATACCACGTCAGATCTCCACATCAATATCAAGGGCGGCAAAATATTTTCCTGTAGTAGTGATAACGGGTCCCCGCCAATCGGGTAAATCGACTCTGGCCCGAAATCAGTTTCCAGATTTCCAGGAATACAATTTTGAGGATGTGGCACTGCGTGAAAGAGTTTATAATGATCCAAAATCGTTTTTGGAAAATTGCGGAGACAATGTCATACTTGATGAGGTTCAACATCTGCCCGATTTATTTTCATACATACAGATTGCGGTCGACCGTGACGAAAACCGGCGTTTTATCCTATCGGGAAGCAATAATTTTGCCCTGATGGCCAACATAACACAGTCATTAGCCGGCCGTGCATCCCTGTTCACACTGTTACCGCTATGTATAGAAGAGTGTATGGCCTATTCTGACCGGCCGACCGATGAACTGCTATACAATGGATTCTATCCATCGGTAGTAACCGGCAAACGACCGGCCGACCTATTCTATCCAAGTTATTACGCCACATATATAGAACGGGATGTGCGACAACTTAAAAACATCAGTTCCATAAGCCAGTTCCAGACCTTTATGCGCCTGATTGCCGGCAGATGCGGCACTGAGTTCAATGCCAATGCCCTGGGATCAGAAATAGGTGTAACCTCTCCGACCATAAAATCATGGCTTTCAGTTCTGGAAGCATCATACATAGTTTTCACACTCTCTCCCTATCACACCAATATAAACAAACGGCTTACAAAAACTCCTAAAGTATTTTTTTACGATACAGGCCTGCTATGTTTTCTTCTTGGAATCAATACTCCCGGTCAACTAGAAAGCCATCCGTTGAGAGGCGCTGTCTTTGAGAATCTTGCAGTGATAGAACTTCTCAAAAAACAATACAATACAGGCAATTTCCAAAACCTGTATTTCTATCGCGAAAACCGTGGCAACGAAGTGGATATTGTAAGACAGAAAGGATTGGAACTGGATCTGTTTGAGGTCAAATCAAGCAAGACATTCAACACATCGTTTACCCGAAATCTCGATTACGTCAAAAATCTGTTAGGAGAGAGAGTTCGTAACAGAATCCTTGTTTATGACGGCGACTATATTCCGCCGACTGCTATCAACATACGCCAGCTGACCACAAAATTTTAGTCCACACAAACAACCTGATGAGATTCAGCCCCCCCGTCAGACACACGCGCCAGACAGAGGTAAATATTCACATTTTAATAATTGATTTTTCCAATAAAGCCCCCGTACACCCGGGACGGGGGCGGATCCAGGAATCTTATGCAAGGAAGTATACCGCAAGCAAAGCAGTCACTATAATCCTCACTGCCTTGACAAACTCGCTTTCAGAAAGTTCAACTCTCATAATTACAAATTTATAAGGTTCTGGGATAATACGGGTCTCCCCGGCCGACAATCTGCTGATCCGTCACATATCGGCTTCTGCAACGGATGGAAAGGATGTATCTGATCCATCTGTCTTTATGACCCGAGCCGGAGTACCGACGGCGGTGGCACCGTCTGGGATATCTGTTATCACGGTCGCCCCGGCGCCGACCGTAGCCCACCGGCCGATACGTATGCCGGGGATAACCGAGGCACCGACACCTATGTGGGCACCCTCGCCGACATGTACATTTCCGCACAGAGCCGCGTTGGGCGAGACATGCACATAGTCGCCGATAACACATTCATGATCGACCGAAGCATTGGTATTGATGATACAGTGCCGGCCTATCACAGCACCGGCATTGACCGTAGCACCGGCCATCACCACCGTACCCCCGCCGACAGAGGCCGAAGGGGATATACAGGCCCGCGGATGGACGGCCCTGCCGAAATCACATTCCAGCCGGCCGGCAATCATCCTGCGTATACGGTTGTTGCCTACACTGATTATGAACGGAGAGAGACCGGAGGCATCGTGCAGAACCTCAGTACCGTCAGTCTCTTCAAGATCCGGATTGTCATCTACCAGAGCCTCAACACCGATACCGGCCGCCCTTAGAATATCCATTATCACCCTGGCATGGCCGCCTGCGCCGTAGAGATACATATATCAGTTATTACCGCTGAACGGTTCCATCGTAGCCGAAGTCCCAGACGATATGTCAGCCCGGCGTAATACTTTCAGAATTGTGGTCCGGATGATCCGGCAGTCGGTAGCGAAAGAGATATGGTCGACATACCACACATCCAGCTCGAATTTCTTCTGCCATGAAATGGCGTTACGGCCATGGCACTGCGCCCAGCCCGTAATGCCCGGACGCACCTCGTGACGCCGTGCCTGTTCCGGACTATAGAGCGGAAGATACTGCACCAACAGCGGACGCGGCCCTATGAGAGACATATCCCCTTTCAGCACATTCCACAGCTGGGGCAGCTCGTCAACAGAGGCAGAACGTACAAACCGGCCGACCCCGGTAAGCCTGTCGGCATCAGGCAGAAGCCGACCTTCAGCATCACGCTCATCGGTCATGGTCTTGAACTTCACCACTCTGAAAATCCGGCCGTCCTTACCGGGCCGCTCCTGCAGAAAGAAAGCCCCGGCCCCGCGGTTGGCAAAATGCAGCCACACAGTCACCGCCGCCAGCGGAACAGCCAGCACAAGCAACGTCAGCCCCGAGACCGCCACATCGGTCCCGCGTTTAAAAAAATCACGGTACAGTTTCATCTGTCGAGTATTTCGTTATAATAATCTTTAAGACATTGTCTCACATAAGACTGTTCGTAGCGGGAAGCGACGACATCACGGGCTTCGGAGGACAATCTTTTAACCATGCCCCGGTCTGTAATGAAGATTTCCATGGCCCGACGCAGGATGTCGGTCTGCCGCGGAGGTATGATGACGCCGTTACGACCGTCGGTAATAATCTCACGTGAGCCGTTGATGTCTGTTACAATTGAAGGCAGACCCATAGCACCGGCCTCGATGACCACATTTGGGAAACCCTCGCGGTAACTCGGAAAGACAAAAGCGTCAGAAGCGGCGAGCCACGGACGCACATCATTCTGTCGGCCAACGGCCTCGACAGCCGGATTGTTCTCTATCTCAGCGATTGTTTCGGGCAGGAGTGGGTCGAGCCTGGATTCATGCTGACCTACAAGGATAAGGCGTGTATGTGGGTACTGTGCATGGAGATTGCCGAATGCAGCTAAGAGTTCGTTGATTCCCTTGTCGCCAACAAGTCGTCCGATAAAAATAAACGTAAAAATTCCAGGCTTTCTTAATTTATCGGCTACCACCATCACATCGGGAGTGCGGTCGAAATGAGTCAGATCAATTCCCTTTATGTTACCGTGACCGAGGACCCTGAGAGGTTTACCTGTGATCCTGTATCTGATCAGATCATTCTTCACGCCCTCACCCTCGGGGACAATGTGAGTGGCACAAGCACAGGTCATCCTGTCGGTCAGTATAAGGATTTTCTGAGTCAGCCCTGTGGCTGTCGGGAACACGAGACCTGTGAATGTGTGCAGTCTCACCGGCACACGGCATACCCATGCCGCGATCATGCACAATAACCCAGCCTTCGGAGTAATTGAGTGCACCATCGTAGGTTTCTCTTGACGAAAAACGCAGATAAGTCTGAACAGACTCCTGAGATCCTTCAGAGGCGAAATGTGCCGCTCCATCGGCACCGCCACAGTCCGGACCCCCTCCTCGGCCGCAATCTCACCGAGAGCCTCTCCAGGCGAACTCACAACCACAACCTCATACCCCTCTTTTTCCCGAAGTTCCCGCAGAAGACCCTTGCAGAACGTGCGGACAGACTCCGGCACGGTCGATGTACGGATTATTTTGGCAGTCATAATATGACCTTTTGTTTTTGCTCTGTTTCTGCCAGGATTAAAATAAGCAGAATAGCCACTCCCTTGATTATCTGTGATTCGTCTTTTGCCATAATGACCTGTATACCTCTATGTAACCGTCTACCATCTTCGTGATATCATATTGCGACGCCCGCTCACGACAAGCTTTAACCACCGACTTGTATTTAACCGGATTAGCGTCAAGGTCAGTTATTTCTTTTGCCAATAATTCCGCATCCTGATGCGGAAAGAGTATACCGGCACCTCCGACTACCTCCCGAAGGCCATCAACATCGCTGGCAAGGAAAGGACAACCGACCGACATACCCTCAAGCGAAGAAAGTGAAAGTCCCTCAAAATGCGACGACATCACTACATAATCCGAAGCTTTAAGGATAGCAGGTACATCTGTACGCAGGCCAAGAAAACGGACTCTGTCACTGACACTCTCTTTCTGCACAAGCGCTTCGCACTCTGCACGTCTTACACCATCGCCAACGAGAAAAAGGTGGAATTTCTCCGGCAGATACTTTATAGCTCTTATCAATGTATCCTGATCTTTTTCCCAACGAAAACCCGCTACCATCGTTATTGCTTTCGCTCCGTCAGGCAGATTTTTCTTTAATTCGGTTAACGGAACTGCGTTTGCGAAGTTTTGAGTATCAATACCATTATTAATTGTCAGGATGTGTTCAGAATCAGAACCGATAAATTCGCGAAGATTTTCCTCAGCCTTCCCGGAAATACATATTACACGGTCATATTTTCTGTACATCCACCGGTCAATCAATGCATACCACCTCCAGACACGACGTCGGTTAGAGGTGTTATGCTCGGTGGTACATAGTGCCACCGAGCATAACACACCGCCAATAGCTGCAAAGAGTTGCGGAGCAGTGTTGTGAGTATGTACAATATCAAAATTACGCATCAGCTTGCTCAGGCGCAGTATATGCATTGGATTATAGACCGATCCGCCATTGCCAAACGAGTGGATCCTGACTCCGGCATTTATCAGATGCTGTTTAAAAGGGGTATCCACACCGTCAAATAGCGCGACCTCAACCTCTATCCCCTCGGCAATCATGCGTGGAACAATCTGAGATATCAGGCTTTCAGCTCCACCGGTGCGCATAGATGTTATTACTTGCAGAACTCTCATTTTGCAATATCTAAAGGATAAACTATGTACTTAGCTGTTGGTGATTCCTGTCTTCTTATTATCTGTCCGGGATTACCTATTACAATCGAATTGCCCGGAACATCAAAATTTACAAAAGCTCCAGGGGCAATCAACACGTCGTCTCCGATTGTACAGCCTCCGATAATCATAGCATTAGCATTGACACACACATTATTGCCGATTTTGGGAACACCGCCATGTTTTCCTGCGGCATTACCTATAAGCACTCCTTGAGAAATATTGAAATTATCACCGATCTCAGCCCCCGGATTAACAACTATATGTCCGAAATGAACTATCCTGAATCCCCGGCCGATCCTGGTTGAAGGCGGTATCTGAATGCCAGTACTCTCCATGCAGATACGTAACATCACATTATAGAAGACCTTGCTGAAAATATTTTTAGACAACGACAAATGTCTCCAGAAGTACACATATCTGAAACCGGGAGTAAACAGGACATAGCGCATAAGCATACGCCAGTTACAATTTTTCTCACCGACGTAGCGATACAGGTCTTCTTTTACATACTTGTTCATTTCTTGAATTCAAACTGGCTGTTAGTGTTTATTTTCCTGCGTATCAAAAAATAAAGAGCTATTCCTCCAGGGATCGCTAAAAGTGTCATCAGTTTTTTAGGACTTTCGCTCAGGAATCTTTTATTTCGGGATATTATCGAACTCGACACGTAGTGTACACATGAAATGAAGCGTCGTTTAAGCGTTGGCGCATATACCATCTCGGTCTTTCGGAAGAATGCAAAACCACGAGGGTTACGCCAATATTGTCTGTACATACTGAAGCTCGAACCATCAGGCTGATAATCCACTACAACGAGAGGCTCGTTGATTGTAAGCAGTTCATAGTCCTGATCAATTAGCATATACTTATAAGCAAGACCTACATAACGTTCCCCGTCGAACAGCGGATATTCTGGATATTTTTTAATAACCTCAGTGCGATAAACAAGTTTTTTGTCCCCTCTGCCTCCCTCGGCGTAATAACCCTGTAGCGTTGTTGTTGTAAGATCATCGGGAAATCCGGTTCCGATAATATTCCCTTCCAGATTCTGATCCAGACCGACGATGCCGGCATATCGGTCACTGCCCCGAGTTTTCCAGAAATTCACAATTTTCTCAACCGCATCATCCGGCATCCAGTCATCAGAATCTATACATGTATTAAGCTCTGTACTGATATTAGCATATGCTGTGTTATGAGCACCATGCATTCCCTGATTTTCCTGCTTTATGTAGCGTATCGGTATCTTGTTTTCCTTTATCCAGCCTGCCACCAGTTCATCTGTATTGTCCGAAGAACCATCGTCAATAACAAGCCACTCAAAATCATTACATGTCTGCCTGAGAAGGCTCTCGTAAGTACGTGTAATAGTATGCGCACGGTTGTAGGCCGGCGTAAATATAGTAAGAGTCTTCATACAATCTGTTTTAAGAATAATATATAAAATGCATGAATATCGTGAACATTATATTCGCCATGATAATCCGGGCGGCATACTTGCCCTGCAAAGCCCCCCATATATTCATCTTAAGACATGGATAAGCCAGCACAATAGGATAGAGGAACCAGGACAGATATGCGAATCGGTTTGAGAATGATATATTCATTATCATTACCCATACTGCATTACTGAAAATATATGTATTCAGAAGAATCTCGTATGTCCTGTCACGTATCTTTTTCCTGAAAATCACATTATATCCCAAGAATATAGGCATAGCGCTATATAAAAGGAAATCAGGCCGGAATCCGGTTTTATAATTTGCCCCATAAGAGATTGTTTCTTTCAGGTAGTTAGACATTCTGTCATCAAAGCCTAAAGATGCCAACATACCACCTACTGAACTTCCGACTGTCAGGAATATAGGAATAGAAAACAACCAGAAGTAAAACGCAACCTTTGGATTCTTTATATATACCGACCATATAAGAGCTATGATCGGCAATATTGTTGATTTATGAATTGATAATGCGGCCAACGATAAAATTATAGGGATAATAGATATCAGCTTTTTATTAATGGCGACAAAAACAATTGCCATTGACAATATCGAGCACGCAAGGCCATTTCTAATGCCATTTGCAGCATATGTGAATGTAGAGAATGTCCCCAGAAAGATCAGGAACCCACCTATGCCATTTCCATTAAGCAACCTCTTCATCGAGTATGCCGTACATACGAAATACCCTAATGCAACTACTATAAAAAATCCTGTGGCATCGAAAAACGGTTTACATAGATTCATAATATAGTTGAATCCGTATTCACCGTTCGAACCTTTATAATCGGCCGATAAATCGTTATATGCCATTGCATATACAAACGTATCACCGAATCCGCCGTCAATAGGTCTCATCCCTATCCAGACGGCATATAGAACAGCAAGAACAAACAATAATACCGATGATGAATTATATTGTCTGTAATATAATATCTCATATCGGTTATCTTTAATTGCAGCAGTATAAAACAATGTCAGAACCAACGATATGATCAAATATAAATCATACATACAGCTATCTCTTATTTTTAAAATAAATACGAGATAAACGTAGCAGATAATATGCTATCCTCGGACTTATATTATATACACGGATAAACGCACTGTGTAATCTACTGCGACCGACACATGGCAATTCCGGCCACAATTCACGTAACCCGGAGTAAATGTCATTTGCTTCTTTGCTATTCAGCCAGGTGGCTGCCTGAAATATTGCCGAGACAGAGTGTTCGACCGACCGATGCATAATATGATCATATCCTATACCATCGAACAGCCTCATCAACTGAGCGTTATAATAAGCTCCCTTAATTAAGGACTTACACTTCGGATATGACTTTTTGCTATTGGTAACACTTGTAGGATTACCCAGCCGATAGACATAAGTCTCTTCATTTATATATACACACTTTGGGTTACGACTGCATATTTCGATAATGAACGGACCGTCCTCAAGAATTATAAGATCCTCATGAAATTCTATATTGTTCCGACAAAGGAAATCACGTCTGAACAATGCGTCGATCGGAGCATAATCCTTGTCCAGAACCTTTACCATGAAATCCTCCCCCGATATAATCCTATCTGCAAATGCCGATCTTGGTTTCGCAAAAATTGAAGCGGCCTCTCTTTCTTCGTTTATAAGGATACGCTGGTTGCCCCGTATAAAATCGGCCTCAGGAAACTCCTTTATCTTACCGGCAAAAATCTCCAACGCATCCTTGGTAAGGTAGTCATCGCTGTCTATAAACAATATATAGTCTCCCTTTGCACGACGCATTCCATAATTGCGCGGTACCGACGGACCTTGCCCTTTTATAAAAGCAGTATGAATCCGATCATCCTGCTGTGCATACTGCTTTATAATGGAAATAGACGCATCGGATGATCCGTCATCAATTAGCCACAATTCAAAATCACGGAATCCCTGAGATAAAATACTGTCAACACATTGATTCAGGAAACTCTCAGCATTATAGATCGGGACTATGATTGAAATTAAAGGATTACTCATTTATAATTATTCAAAAGTAAAATTATCTTACTATATATGATGTTACCGGCCAATTGACTCTGGCCATGAAAGCAAAAAGCATGAAACGACGTGAAAGTGTCTTACTACGCTTCATAAAAGGATATAGCGCCGCCAGTTTCTCCCTTAAGAGTTTTACATTAGGTTCACGACTGCTGACATTGCATTTTACACCCTCAAGCAACAGCAATGTAACCTCAGCACCATATCTGGCTCGAGCCAATAATGAGAGGTCTTGTCGGGAACTGTCTATATGTGAGCATATATATTCCCATACAGGTATAACCGACATTTTTGATTCAGAAAAACCTTGATGGGATACACTGTCATCATTCATGCGATAATGATACAATTGCCGCTCTGTTACAGCCATAAGCGATGAATTGTTCAATATATCCCACATAACCATTGCATCCTCTCCATAACCGATTCCCGGAATAAACCGACTTTTTTTATATAATTCAGTTCTGATCAATTTATTACATAGAGAACCAGTAAGCTCGCGGTGTAATAAAAATTTATGAAGGAATTCATCTTTATCCCATTTCTTTTCGGTAGAATCTATTTTGTTGAGATCAATACCCCTGCCAGTCATAAATGTACACATTGATATATCCGCACCATATTTACGGCTCATAGAGAATAATGATTCAACCATATCAGACTCAATCCAGTCATCAGCATCAACAAATAACGTATACTCCCCTACAGCATGGCCAATAAGTTGATTTCTTGTTACGGCAACACCGCGGTTTTCGCGAGTATAAACCTCTATTCGAGAGTCTTGGGATGCATGTTTACGTATAATGTCCAATGTCATGTCGCTCGAACCGTCATCAAACACCACAATCTGCAGATCCGAATGAGTCTGATTACATATCGAATTCAAACATTCCGATATATATTTCTCTGCATTATATGCCGGGATTAATACAGATACTTTCATAATTTCTTTAACGACAACAAATTGTCTAAAAGACTCCGGGCTACAACATCCTTATTAAAACGTGTCCTTACAAAATTAAATCCGGAATCGGCTATCTGTTCAAGCCTATCTTGATTTTCACTACGCATCCAATATTCAATCTTTTGCTCCAGATCTTTTTTTGTACCATCGTAACCAATATAGTGTTCGCCCTCGATCATCCCGTAATCTTCATAATAACCTGTGGTCTGACCGATATATGCACAGCCGCATGCCATCGCCTCTACAAATCCGATACCGGGAATACCCATGATTTCCTCTCCTACAACAGCTATCTTATAGCTGTTCAGCTTGTCAACCATATTGAAACTATAATATTGTTTCTGATGACCGCCGGTAATTTTTGCATTAAGTCGCTGAATGATCTTCATCACCGGATTGCCTGACTGCCGTTTTTTGTCGGTCTGTTTATTTTCAAGATAATCAAAATTAAACGAATCTATCAATTCAGATCTTTCCTTTGCCAGATCACGACAATTACGTCTTGCAGGCTGGGCACACGGATCTCCATAAAAATCAGTGATATTGTACATGTATGTTATGGTACCTACACTTACGGCTTTCTGAAGACGTTCGGCAAAAGGTCTGATCCGTTCAAAACGAGGTTCAAAAACAAACGGTATCGTAAAAAATTTCCCCTTAAACCATGGCAGATCCCGACGCCACATCCCACTATATTTCCGCAGGTCCGACTCATTATACATGGCGACAGGTTTGAATTTCCGCTCTACCTCCGAATGCTGTGTTCCAAAATGAATCTGACATATTACGCGCGTTGCGTCAGGCAGTTCCTTGAAATCCAGCTGACAAGGCCCATAATAGCTGTAAGCAATCACTATATCATCCGGCCTTATATCCGATTCTTTTCTGAGTACTGTTATTTTTCCTCCGCTGATTCCGTTTTTTCTCATCGTTATCCTATGTTCCAGGAAGCGGAAACTCTGTAGTAACGGATTGCGAGTGGTGTAAGAAAGCGAAAGTCCACGTCTGTTTATATAAGTACAGACTTCAACATCCTCACGTTCAAGCAAGTAATCAAGTAGATACCGGTGTTTTACAGCAACACTCTGACCGAAAATAATTTTATTCAAAGTCTTCACAAGAAATTCATTCCCGTGAAGATTAATAAATATAACACGTTGTTTCATATCTGTTGGAGAGCGTCTTCCAGAAAACCGAGAGAATGTGATTTCAAGGCATTAATACGATCCTTTACCGCAGGAGTGGATATGTAATATCCACTGTCATCTGGTTTTATATCGAGTGTTGAAATTAAAGAATCCAATCTCGAATTACCACGAGTATTGTTAGTAAGAATTCTAACCGGTCTATTAAATATAATTGAGAAAACAGTGCCATGAAAAGAGTCAGTAATTACCCGATCGGCATGAGCAAGCGTGGAGAGCCACGATTCGACAGAGTCAAAACGGTCCCTATGCATTTGCCCTGCTTTGACAATAGGCAGATTTTTATCGCGGCTCTCTTGTTTTACAGTCTTATATTTGATTCTGTCAGTGTCAAGAATATATGTGGCTATATAGTTACCTTCAGGTGCATCCTTCTCATCGGTCAGAGATAAATAATCCCTGGCAGTCAATAACATTGTGGGGTCGAGCACATGTACAGCATCCACCTCAAGATATTCCTTACATAGATTTACCCCCGATTTTTCTCTTACCGATATAGCATTGAATTTTTTTGCCAATTCTCTTACGCGAGGTGTCTCATCAAGAGAAATTTCCCATTGGTCGGTGCCGAAAGAAGCCGCATAAGAGACTTTTATGATCTCGGGATTTAGTATGAAATCAAAGAAATAGTTAACGATATTGGGCGAACACCACGGACGCCATACCTGATCACTGCCAACAATCCAGGCATCGGCCTGAAGTTCGTCACACAACCGTGGTGTAAACGGTACACTTCGGTCCTTTTTTGCAATATGCTTATCTACAAACTCTCGTTGAGGGAAACATAACTCACGCTCTTTTCTGGAAAATGTATGAGGATTAATGAACGGATAGTCATACTCATTTCTTATTTTCTTTATAAGATTGATCACAGCATGAGCATATGATTTCCAATCGGGATACGATGTTATTTCTCTTACAGGCACATTGACTGTAAGAACCTCATGTCCCAGTCGTCGCAAAGTCTCCTGAAGTGCATAGTTCTGTAATATACCGCCGTAGTTGCAAAACAGCGGCTGGGTTATAATGTTTACTTTCATTATATTATAAATATTTTCCCAATCCGGTATATAATCTCCTGATAATTTTTTCTTTTAGTTTCGGCCGATTTACAACTTTAAGATCCCTAAGCCACATTTCATCAATAACTCCGCTTTTTACTGAATTATACAGTCTGCGATAATACGAGTCTTTACAATCCGGACGCTCCAGCACAAATTGTTTAAGTTCTCCGGTTTCTAATTCATTTCGGTAAAAATCCAGAACATCAGAATACTTAATTTTTGAATTAAACATAATACCTATGATTCCAATAAAGTTCTTGGCCATCGAGTAATGAAGTTGTGCAATCCCCTTCTCATACTTATAATCATGTAATATCTGTAATGCCTCGTAGTACTGTTTTTTGAGTTCAGTATATAGATATGGTTTAAATTTTGATGTCATACCTCCGTATCGATAACAATATACTATATCTGGTATCACCACATATTTTTTAACAAATGGAAATATCTTCATACTCATAATAGCATCCTCGCCAAATCGATAACCGGATGGTTTAATCTGTGATTCTAAAAAAAGTTCTCTCTTATGAATTTTTCCACAAAGATTTACCATCAGCAATGGCTTTCCGAAGAATGTGATAAAGTAGTCATCAAACAATTCAGGTTGTTCAATTTCCATATATCGACTACTTAAATCTTTTTTTATAAAACCATTATCTCCTAATACACGCCTAAAACAACCTTGAACAATATCTGCATCTGTACGTTCCAACTCATTCACCAATGTTTTTATTGCACCTGGTGGTAAATAGTCATCAGAATCCACAAACATCACATATTCACCGGTTATTCTGTTTAATCCCTCGAAACGAGCATTGTCAACGCCTTTATTCTCCTTAAGCAAAACACTCGTAAAGTGCTTATATACAGAGGATTTACCCCCCCCCATCTTTTTTCATAATTAATCAATATCTCACCAGATCCATCTGTTGAACAATCATCTATTGCGACTACATCTAAATTTTCATAATTTTGCTTTATAATGGAATCTATACATTTTTTTAGATGCCTGGCTGTATTGTATACAGGCACAATGACTGAAACTGTTTTCATATATTTTAGAGTGTAAATGAATTAATTTACAATAAAATCGTTGAAGTTATACTTAATATAAGGAAAATCAGAATTGCCTGTAATGAATGTATTTAATAATTATTTAATATTCCAGTCGATGTATCCGGAGACTTTAATCGGCCGGAAAGTATTGTTGTCCAGCAGCATCGAATAGATTATGTGAGAGAGATATATCTGTCCGAGGTGCTTCAGACTGTCATAAGCGTTCATGAAATCCTCAGCATTCCCAAAGCAGTATCCGCCGGCATTGAACAGGTGGCTGACCACACGTTTCTCGATTATGTTTGTGATGTGCTGCATGTCGTCGACGGCGACATAGCTCTTGTTGCGGGGATCGACAAGGTCGAGGCTCTCCAGCGGACAGACGGCCACGCCGTTCTCGGGATAGATATCGGCCTTGAAATACCCGTCGGCATCCTTGATGAATACCGGGCCCTGCATACCGCGGATTCCGATGGTTCGGGCTATTGTCTCGGCCTGGGTCTCTGTCGGCTCGTCAAGCACCACGATCTCAGCACGGTCAAGTCCCAGGCGTCTGAACTGCAGTCTGAGCAGTGTGTCGATGTCGAATGCCTCGGCGTGTCTGCGCAGTATCGTGAAACAGATATTGTCGAACGTGTCGAGGTTGAGACCTGTGACGGCTTTCACACAGAACAGCATGCCGTCCCTGCCGGGGGCGAAAATCGGGGGCATGGCGCCGTCATGACCGGCCTTGTCGGAGGCTGCGGGCACTATAAGGTTAAAGTTCTTTGAGCTGCTCATTGATAGTCTGTTTCAGATAGTTGATTACACGGGGTTCGCGGGCGTACTGGAGTATGCGCAGGAAGTTCATCAGCTGCAGGGGACGGTAGTAGCGGCCGTACCATTCGTACCGGTGTGTGAAATGTCTGTCAAGCTCGCGGTCGATGGTGCCGAAAGCTATTCTCAGACGGATCGTATCGAACGGATGCACGTACATCAGCTGACTCCACAGCCATGCCGTGTCCTGGCGGAGTTTGACAATGTCAAGCAGAGGTGACTCGATGAACGAATCGAGGAAGTCGATAAGGTAGTAGTTGTTTCCGTTGAACAGGATATTGGAGAAGGTCAGGTCGCCGTGGCACATGCCCACAGGTATGAGCATGTCGTCGAGAGCATCAAACACTGCCTGGGAGCGTTCGAGTATGGATACGGTCCCGGCGTCATCCCTGAGAATACTGTTGCCGAGTGTCTTCTTCTTTACGTCGGCGAATTTCTCTGTTACAATCCCGCGGCTCACCGTCCGCAGCGGAGAGGACTGGATCTCCCGCTCGAGATACATTATAAGCGCGCCTATAAGATATCTGACCTGCTCGAAACCGGCCTGCTCGAAGTATTCGACGAAGTTCTTCGAGTATACGTAGTCCATCTTCACCTGCACCTTGCCGTCGGTGCGGTCGATGGCATGGATCCGGGGCACGCGTATGTGCTGATACTCGGGGATGGCGGCCTCACGCTGTTTTTCGGCCTGACGCACCAGACGGCCGAGATATCCGGGATCACACGATGATTTATACACGTAGAGTTCCGAGCCCTCGCGCACAACGTCGATCTGACATCCGGAATGTCCTTTTACTTCAATATCCATTAAAAAATTCTGGTTTAACTGCAATATATTTCAGACCGGCGGCTCCGGCGGCCCGGAACCCGACCTGTGAATCCTCAAACACCAGGGCATCGGCAGGATCAGTGCCGAAATGCTCCAGCACTGTCAGATATATCTCGGGATCAGGCTTGCCGTGACTCACGCTCTCTCCGGCAAGAATCAGGTCAAAATCCGGTTCGGCTCCGATGTGGCGCAGAGCGTTGCGAAGATTCCTGCCGCGTGCTGTCGAGGCTATGGCGGTAAGGCCTCCGGCACGGTGGAACGCGCGTATGAACTCCAGTAACGGCCTGTTGACCCGCAGATGATCAAAATGCCGCGGATAGCAGTTCCCCTTGAGTTCTCTGATACGTGCCTTTACGGTGTCGTCACTGATGCCCATCTCATTCATGAAGCGGTCAAAACGTAATCCGAAGCACCCCAGGTAACGCTCCCGGCTCAGTTCTGTGCCGCACTCGCCGAACGCCTCGCGGTAAGCCCTGTAGTTGGCCTCGAATGTATCGACAAGCGTACCGTCAAAGTCGCTGATCAGTAATTTCAGAGCCATTGTTTCAGTTCTTCGGGGGTGCCGTACGAGCGGTACATCTCCATCGGCGCTAGCCATACGGGCGAACCGTCTTTAAGAAGATAATTGTACAGGAGCGAGACATAGTATTCAGGCTTCAGCATCACAGGCTCATCAAGCAGACGATGGGCCGCCGCCTTGAATTCTTTTCCCGATGCGAAGAAATACGCGCCGCACAGGGCATGGTTCGATATCACCTCCTTTTCGGCCGTTCTTATAACCCGGCCGTTACTGTCCGCCTCGGCATAGCTGTACCGCGGCTCGTCTGATTCGAACGATACCAGGGCCCCCCCCCTGGCGTCGGGCGAGCCGAGAGACTCGGCGATAAGCCGGCGGTACCTCTTACTGTCAAATTCCAGATCGCAGTCCGTCACCACAACCGCATCTTCATCAGCGATACCCGGTTCGGCGATAAGGCATGTCTCGACGGCACCGCGGGTTGTCTTCTCAACCGAACAGACCGTTGCCTCGGGCAGTACTGCCCTTATCGAATTATCGATACCATACTCGTCGATATGCTCCTGACGCACAATAAACGAGTATTTCATGGGTGCACCGTCGACCCTGACGCTCTCGATGGCGCGGATAAACAGCGGCTTGCCGTTCATTTCGATCAGCGGCTTGGGTGTGGTCCACCCTTCCTTCCTGAACCGGTTGCCCTCACCGGCCATCGGCATTATGATATGTAATGTTCGCATAAATTATGCTCTGATTGATAATGTGTTATAAATCAATATTTTACCCCCCCCCGAGATTCTCCCAGCATAGCATCGCGTTTGCTGTCGGACCGTCATGATATCTTACAATCTTAGCCTTGGGACCGCACACTGTAACATTATCCGGAACATCTTCAACTACAATGGCTCCGGCACCGATGTTTACATTATCTCCGATGGAGATGCCGCCAAGAACTACGGCTCCGGTCCCGATCCGTACATTATTGCCTATTGTCGGTTTACCATTATTCCATCCAACAGTAACATTTTGTTTTGCACTGAATTTTTCTCCAATAGCATTTGCATTAATATATGTTGATGTAGCATGTTCAACAAAAAAACCGCCTTTAATACAGTCTGTTGATATTTCAAACGTTTTCAATTCCGGAATGATCAGTTTACATATGCTACAAAAAATTCCTTTTCCCAACCTCATGAAAAAGATATTACGAAATTCTTTTATATCAGTAAGAAGACGATATATTTTACCTATAGAATTACTGTTACTGCCTGGGAAACAAACCGAATAGGCTTCCTGAGCATCCATATCTATCAATTCTCTCTTCTTTGTCTTCGTAAAGCAATAGGCCAGAACAGGCAGCGCTATAACCGGAATATACAGGACGTAGCGAAACACTCTCATAAATCAGATATTGACACAGCCATATTATGTGCTAATTATTAATAAATTTATTCCACAGATATTTTCTCGGCTGATCCAGAATTATCGCAGTAATAAAAAATGCACTCAGTATAAACACGATGTAGATAAGGCATTGCAATCCGTTGTATTTATCGTAACACCACAATATACTTGGCTTGAATATATATATCATCACATAATTGTTGCCATGTAATAAAAACACAGCAAAACTGGACCTCGCAATAAAATTTACAATATGATTTGTGTTCATTTCAATGCCTCTTACAAATATCATCAGACCACAACATCCCACAATAACAATCGGACTGATGTAACTGCACAGGTCAAGAACGACTCCATTGAAAAGCTTTAAAAAGATTATATAGAGAGCCACATTAGCGACTGCACAGAACAGGAAGACATACAGGCCATAAATTGTCCTTTTTACCCCCCCCCATTGTATTTTCAGGTACCTTGCAAGCATATATAAGCCTATAAAACTTAAGGTTCCGTATCCTTGTGAAATAAATGAAGTGTTTCCGATCCACCCATATACAAACTCAAACAGGAAAAACAGAATAATAAAATTACGAATATGTTGTTTATCTGCTTTTTCCAAGAACATATTTAGCAATGGTGACAGCAGATATAAGCCAATATAGGCCTTTATGAACCACCCACAATTAACAAATATGTTTTCAAATAAGGTTCTTGGAGAAAACTCGGCGATTCCAAATAACAATGCGATTGCATAAATACCCGATATGAAGTAGATGCACTGAAATGCAAAATTAAAGAACCCCCTGACCGATGCTTTTATTCCAAACCATCCGGAAATCATAACAAAGACATTTACCGCACCTATACTCAACATCTCAAAAGACAGTCTTGCAGTCGAAGAGATTATATTATCATTCAGATCATCAGTTGTAACAGATCCGAAAGAAAAGAAATCGGCATGAACGATCAGAATCATAAACATAGATACGATTCTAAGAAGTTCATAATTGCTATCACGACTTTTTTTCAGCACCTTATCCATATTACACCCTGACTATGACAATTTTATTATAATTTCTTAAGGACCCTGACACCATCCATTTTACATATATAGGCAGACGGAGATACAACTGTTGTATTTGACGGCACATCCTTCACAACAATCGCATTAGCTCCAATATTAACATTATCACCTATGGTTATGCCTCCAAGAACAACGGCACCGGTACCGATCCTGACATTATTACCGATACGCGGATGTCCGTTTCCTTTATACCCTACTGTCACATTCTGGTTTATCCAGAGGTTCTCACCGACCGATTCAGCGTCAAGGACCATTCCCCATCCATGCTGTATGTAAACACCGCCTCCTACATTTTCCGTTTTTGTGGAAGCGACTGAACATAGTTTCATTCCAGGCAGAAAATACTTTAAAATTTTTGAGAAATGACCGACCCGCATATAATACAAAGATCTGAACTCTGCGGCCGCCACCATCATTTTGTAAAGTCTCCAGAATTGCGGCCCCTTAGACGACAGACTTCTGACCTGCTCAAACCGTGCGATATCCATCAGTATCTTCTTTTTATTGTCATGGTGCTGAAGAAAGAATACTATAATAGCGGGCCACGCTATCATCCAATATGTGATTTTCTTTATAAAGTACATTATTTGCCTAAGATTTTTTTAATAGTCCTGATTCCTTTTGGTCCCACAGCATTACGTATCGTATTTTCAATTAATGACGATGCCTCGGTGCGAAGATGCCGTAATATGTATAACGCCTCATTCTCGAGTTTTGAATCGGTGAAAACCTCAAACAGCACAGGAGAACCGGTACTATTAATAAACTTATCAATCATTAACTTCAGTTCATCCTTATTACATGCCGAGATATATCTGATTCCAAGATCCTCGGCATAATGTCGGACAAGCCCCGGTGACATCTGTCCGTAGTGACCGGCCGCGGCCATATAAATGTCGGCCTCATCTCCAAAAGATGAGGCGATGTGGTTATAGTTGGTAAATTCAGTGCCGCGGCCATTGTTTATAAGTAGAATACGAATATTTTTTGGCAGATGGCGATTTCCCAGAGAATTAATGTCATAGAAAAATGCAAGGTCTCCCAACGCAATGAAATGCAAACGGTCGGGGTCAGCTAATGCCCCTCCTATCACAGTCGACAAAGGACCATCGATACCGAATCCGCCGACATTACAATATGAATTGACACTTAACGGAAGTTCAAAAAAATTCCATGAACGGAGTGAATTAAGAATTCCGAAGTGCATTACTGAATTTTCAGGTATTTTTTTTGATATCTGTTCTGCAACCCAGATATTGGAAAACGGCAATGACTCAGGAATCAGTTGTAAAGTCTCGGAATGCGCCTTAATCAGCTTCTCAAGATAGGATTCTCTTAAAGGGGTCTCCCGCTCTGAATAAATATTAAAGAAGTCTGTTTCACGCATCTCAAAAACAGCGTCCGGCAAACCAAATACGCCACGTATGGTACCATCTTCACTGACACGCCATACTTCTGAGGCCCGAGGCTGTGCATATGCACCGCTTACTTCTCCCATATGTATTATCAGAGAAAGAATGCCTATAGACGGAGACCAGTTGTCCTGAGAGTATATAAGCGGATATAAAAAACGGTATCTGCCTTTGTAGTTACTTGTATGGTCACAGAATACTACAGCTCCATATTTTTCACAAAACCGATCTATTGACGCCGTGAGCTCCGGATTCATCGCCGAATGAGAACCGAAGTAAATACCCACCTTACCCGACGGTATTTCAGGCAACGAATCATACTGCCTGTAATATCCTATCTTCTTTACATCCGATATCTCTTTTACCGAAAAATCTTTGTTATATGATGTTTCAAGATTGATATGTACAGGTCCCCCTCCATTTTTTGAAAGATAATGAAATGCTTCGTTTGTTTTCAGAATGGCATACTGATAGTCCTCATTATCCTTTACCACGGGAATATGGACACTATATGTCGCCACATCTTTCTGAATGGAAGACCGATCTATAACCTGCGGGACAAGCTGGCCGACTTTGGCCCTGGACTGTGTAGCGGTGATTGCCACTACCGGCAGTTTGCGATAGAAAGCCTCTGTCAGAGCCGGAAGATAGTTGCGCGATGCTGTTGCGCCAGTACATGTGATAACAACAGGCTCTCCGGACTCTTCGGCCATTCCTACGGCCATATAGGCCGCCGAACGCTCCTCAGGGGCTGAATAAACCTGAAAAAACGGATCATGCTGAAGAGATGCGACGAATGTGAGATTCGTGGTACCGGGAGAGGCGATAACCCTTCTGATTCCATACTCTTTCAATAGTGCTACTACTACCTGTACGTTTTTTTCGGCTGTGTAATATTTCTGTTCCATAGTGAGGTGAGGTTATTTCCAACGTGCGTTTACGGTCTGTGCGTTGTTGCAGGTTATTATCTGGCCCGATATGCAATCAGATACCGGTGATAACAGAAAACATGCTGTTTCAGCAATCTCCTCGGGCAGGTAATAACGCCCCTGACCATATGTACCGGCATACAGATTACCGTCAGGTCCAACTCCGGTCATATCGGTGGCTGTGACCCCAGGAGATATGACATTGACCCGTATACCCTCATTCTTTAACAGATAGGCAAGACCTTTTGCCATATTATTAATGGCACCCTTTGTAAATCCATATGGCCTGAAATCAACAGTATCACCGGTTTCTGAGGAAATGAATATCACATTCCCCTGTATTTTCTTTGCCAATAAGGATCGGATGAATAACTGAGTTAAAAAAAACGGGCCTTTTAAATTTGTGTTGAACTGAGCATCCCAACCATCGGGAGTAACATCGAAAACGGATGTCTCATGTTTTGATATTCCCGCATTATTAACAAGACAATCAACATCACCTATCAGTTTATTTGCCTGATTAATAATATTTTCAAAACTTGATATATCATTGATATCCATTATTAGATAATGGCAGCCTATTTCTTCGGAGACCTGCTTCAGAACAGCTTCATTTCGCCCCGTAATAATAACCGAGGCTCCCTCTTTTATAAATTGCCTGGCCATAGACAACCCCAATCCTCTACTGCCCCCGGTTATAAGTATTTTTCTGCCTGTCAAACGTTCCGATGGTTTCAGACTATATATTCTGGCATATACTTGTTTTCCTCTATTGCCTCTGGAAATCAGATATTTCACCTTTTTAGCAAACTGAATTATTTTCATTTCCCCAGCAATTTCTTTTTAATACGATATGGAAGTAAATATAGCCATGCGTTAAGTTTTGAAGGCATCTTAATCCCGTTTTCACGAGCTATACGAGCATTTTCGGTAGCAAAGGCTCCGTGACCATCCTGTAAACTCAAATAACATTTATTACGGTATGACACCTCCTTGTATTTGTCCAGGTTAAAAACAGCCTTGTACTGGTCAAGCAATCCATAACTTTCCAATACAATAAGTGTTCTTAAACATTTATGGCACACCGAGCAATTCTTTTCTTTCTGTACATCAATATTCGAATTGACACAAACATTAAGATGACGTTTTACATAATCATACTGCGATATCCGTCTGATTTTATCGCTACGATAATACTGATTCCCATCAAGAATAATTTCCATTCCGACAGGACTCAGCATAGTATAGATAAATTCATCCGTCACATCATCAAGCTGTTTGTCTACAGATGAATTCTGTTGCAGATAATGATTGGATCCCGAAATATAATACCTCGTTATGCCACGTTGTAAAGCCAGTATTGATGATATTCGACACAATGGACCTGCGTCGTATTCCCATTGCGGCAGATAAAACTCGAACATATTTGAATCCAGAAAAACAAACGGAAGATTAATCTCTTCACACAGAGCCTTTGAATTGTTATAGTGCTGTAATGCTTTTTTCAAACGTATTTCTGCATTTTTCCCGGGATACTGACCGACATTGAAAAAGAAAAGCGTATTAAGTTTATACTCCAGATCTTTTTCTATCTCATATTTATCTATTATAGTGGAGAATGAATCGACTCCGCCAGAGAATCCCGTGCCAATAATTTTTGCTGTGCTCTTGTCAGCGTCTCCGAAACCACATATATCAATTGATACTATTTTAAACTGAGGTCTAAGCGAATGTATGACCGGCATTATGTATTCGATCAGGTTCTTGTATATCTTTTTTGAAACAAGTCCTGTTATCTCAATATCCTCACCATAATACATCGCCATATATATGGCTTCGACAAGAAATGCATCGTATACATCAACCGTCAGCCAATCTTCATATTTTTTATCAATACCAAACCAAAGTTCAGTATTCTTTGAGAAATTGCATCTGATATCAGCAACCAGATACGCCTTGTCCTGTTCTATCCTTTTTCTAATATTGGATATTATCATTACTTATCGGATTTGAGATTGTTTTAATAATTTCCTTCATGGTAAGATCTTTCCATCCCAACCGATTGAGATCACGGGCCTCATCAAAGAAATTACGGTTCAGCAATGTCGAAGCAAGTATAATTAAGGAATCGGCAACAGGAGTTGTTATTCCGGCGGCTTTGCCTAAGGAAGACAATATACATAAACCATTGGGAACATCTTCCGTAAGATATCGATTGTTTATTTCAAACGGTCCTTTGGGACTTCCATTCTCTGCATAATTAAGAAAAGCCTGTTTAGCATCTATAGTCTCCGACTGTTCATTCCGGAATTTACAGCATTCAAGATAAGTACACGGTCTTCCTTCATATGCTTCAATTATCTGATTTTTCTCCTTATCCAACGCTTCAATAATATTCCATATACTCGGTGTAAATCCCTCTTTATACATCCAGAATTCACCTTTCGATTTCTCAATCCTTGCAGCCGACATGATCGTTCCAACCGTATGTACAATCAAATTGGGATTATGCATTGCGGTTTCAATAATATTTGTACGTGTATGGGTATAATTATTAATGAGACCGGAAATAATGGCAAATCCATTGACTGTGTCAGAAGCCGGGTTGAATGACAATGCGTTTCTTACATTATGGAATAATATACGCACACACCCCGGACGCTCTATTCGCGCATCTATTATAGTAGACTCACCTTCCGCAATAACTATAGATGACGGTATTCTATTCCTGAAAAATACACTGCCCAAATTACCGGGAACAATAATCAGTGCTTTTATATTATGACAATGGCCACAAATTTTATTCGCTATATTTTCATGCTGAAGTGACTGGGTTAAAACAAAAACAAATTCAGCATTCTCAAATGCCAGGTCAATATCGCGAGTCACACAGTGCAATGGCTGAAATTGTTCTACAGAACTATTTGTTTCATACTCATCAATATAATATAGTCCCTTTTGTTCAGACATTTCTTTAAAATTATCATCATGCACCGAATTGGACGTTTTCAATATGGTTACCTTGTGTCCTAACATCGACAAGAATACGGCATGAGCACAACCAGAGTTGCCTGATCCTACAATAGTGATATTCGCCATTATTTGTTTTTTATCATTTTTATGATTAGATCTTTAAATTTTGCTGATTCATCTTTTGTGAGGCCAAATACCCAGATGACTATAATACAAACTATAACATAGTCGACCACCGCCCCAATAAATGTTATAAAATCTGTTACTTCAATATGCTGTATCCAACAGGCTGAAAACACAATTAAAGTTACTACAGTACATGGAACAACTATATTTTTCAGCGCACCCCTGACAGCTCCGGGATAAATACGATGCAGAAAAATGATACGAACGCAGACAATGCATAGCTGCATTATCAGACTTACTATAAATACCCACTCAGGAGCATAACCAAATCTCATCAATACATAGGCAAAAGGCAGAGTCATGAGACCAAAAAAACCTATTATAGCCTGATAACGTGCTATTTTACCGGTAGCTTGGTTTGCTGTCGCTAATGGAGTTGAAATTGAATCAATCAACGCCTCAAATAGCAGTAACTGACAAAATGGAGCCATATGAACAGAATGTTCACCAATCCATATCTGCAATATGAAATCAATCGAAAAAAGTATTGGAACAACGACAATAAGCATTAAAAAATAGGTCATCTTACTTCCCCGCTGTAACAGTAAGGACATACCGTCATAGTCCTGATTGGCATACTTCTTAGTAATCTGGGGAGCAAGAGCAGAGCTGAAATTACTTGAGAACGAACTGGATACCGTTCTAACAGTAGTAGCGACCCCCTGTGCCGCATTCACTATCGGTCCGAAAAAAGAATTCAATACAATACCCAACCCCTGTGTTTTACCTACACCGGCAAGGCTCCCAAAAAGGTTCCAAAAACTAAATGAAGTCATCTCTTTAGCCTTTGATTTATCCCATTTCAACCGTTTTATGCAACACTCTTCATATTTGCGTCGCGCATATATAACGTATATACTTTGGACAAATATAGTGCCCACAAGCATCATGAAAACATATGAAATTAATTTATCGAAAGGAATATAGATAATAATGACACATATTCCAATCTTAAAAATAGCATCTACAATAGCCAGTTTGGCGAATATGTGCATATCTTCATGAGCCATAATGGCCATAGTATATGGGCTGGTCAGTAAAGTTATACCTGTAGAAATAATAACAAACTGGAATATAACATTAGCTGCGAATAAACGCTCCGGTAAAATCACGAGATGTGTATTGATAAACCATATTCCGATACTTTCGGCCGCTAATATGATCACTGCCACAAGAATAACATATAGTGTAACTGTAACCTCAAATAAATCCTTTAAGGCTCTTTTGTCTTCTCTCCCTATTGTAAATGCAAAGAATCTCTGACTTCCATATGAAAGCGCAAATGAAATAAATGTAAGAAACGCGATTGAACCTGCAACAACCGAATAGATTCCATAATCTGTTTCACCGAGTGTTCTCAAAACAACCCGAACAGTGAAAAGACCTATTATCATTGAAATAAGGTTGCGAGTATATAACGCGATAGTGTTCTTTGCAATTTTTTTATTGTTTGAACTGATTTCGGTCATACAATATCGTTCTTACCCGTTTATGCAAAGTATTTTTTAGGGTCAGCGGAAATATCGGCGCTGACCCATTTTTTAATCATTCCTTAGAATCCGGTATAATAATGAATACACCTGAATTCGGCATGTAATCTTTAAAATGTCAGAAGGGAATACGTAGTCATCAAACGAGACTTGTCTCCTCAAACAGAACAGGACACCGAAGAGACATCTATATATTGGGATATATCACGTACAGAATGTCTTCTGACATCCTATACGTTTATACTGCCTTTTATTATCGCTGAAGCGTACAGAGCATTATCTTGCCCTCTGTTATTGTAGTTACAGACCACTTATATATGTAGCCTGAAAGAGTTAAGATTCTAATAGTTGATATAACAGATGTATCTACTTACTGGATATAGACCGTTAAGAAACTGTACATTCTTGCTTAGTTCAAGCATCGCTATGAACCACCTTTCAAACAAGACTACAAAATACTTAGTTGAAGACATAGCATTCAACTGACTGTCAGCATATTACAATCCACACTATGCTCAACTTCCGAAAACTTGCGACTCCGTTTATTGCCCCGACATGTCGCTTTTGTATTAAAAAAAATGGGCTTAGCTCTCCGGCTAAGCCCATTTTTCCTGTTGTCGGGGTGAGAAGACTCGAACTTCCGACCTCCACGTCCCGAACGTGGCGCGCTGCCAACTGTGCTACACCCCGATGGCTTTGCCTTTTTCCTGTTTGCGGGGCAAAGGTAGGAATTATTTTTGAAATTTCATGCCGTTTTTTTCATTTTTTTATTCGAAACTTATTCATATATGTTTTTATCTTTTGGCTGCAGTCAAAAAACACAGGTGTGTCCGACACGTATAATGGGCCGTCACACCTGTGTTTTTTATTTTTCAGTACGTCAGTCCCTGACTTCGAAGCTGACTTTCGAGCGTATGTCGCGCGAGGACGCGCCCACAAGGGCTTCGAACCGGCCGGGCTCACAGACCCACCCGTGTCTGTCGGGATCGAAGTAGCTCAGGGCTCTGCGGTCGACGGTGAACGATACCTCGGCGGTCTCGCCGGGTTTCAGGCGGATCTTACGGAAGCCTTTCAGCTCTTTGACCGGACGCGGATGCGATGACTTAAGGTCGCTGATGTAGAGCTGGACTACTTCCTGTCCTTCACGGGTGCCGGTATTGGTGACCGGTACTGTTACCGTTAATGTTCCGTCGGTTGTGACGGTACGGCTGTCGACAGTGGCCCTGCCGTATTTAAATGTGGTGTAGCTCAGGCCGTGACCGAACGGGAACAGGGGCTGCTGTTTCTCCCTGTCGAGCCAGCGGTAGCCTACAAAGATGCCTTCGGCGTAGTTACAGTCGACGATATCCGTTCCGTCGGTGCGCTTTGTGCCGGGATAGGTGCCGAGGCTGTGGGCCGGAACCTGACCAAGTGATGCGGGAAATGACATGGGAAGCCGGCCTGACGGATTCACGCGCCCGGTGATGACGTCGGCTATGGCGTTGCCGGCCTCGGTGCCGAGGTACCAGGCCTGCAGTACGGCCGGGACTTTACCGGCCCATGGCATGGCCACAGCGTTGCCCGAGATGTTCACGACTATGAGGTTGGGATTGGCCTCGGCCAGCTCGGTGATGACACGGTCCTGGTCATACGGGAGCTCAAGGCCGGAGCGGTCCGAGTCCTCACAGTCCTGATGCTCCGACTTGTTGAGACCTCCTATAAAAATCACGTAGTCGGCATTGCGCGCAAGCCCGACGGCTTCGGCTATAAGTTCGTCGGCTGAACGGTCATCATTCAGATTCTGGCCGGTGGTGACTCCGTTATACTCACCGGTGGAATCCCCGACATAGCCGCGTGCATACTCCACGGTGGCCCTGCCCTCAAGGGCGTTACGGATGCCGTCAAGGGGAGACAGCTCGTAACGGGCCTTGAGCGATGAAGAGCCGCCGCCGACAGTCATCATCTTTACGGCATTCTCACCTATGACAGCGACGCGGCGCGGGGACGTGAGATCAAGCGGAAGGACTCCGTGATCGTTTTTCAGCAGTACTATGCCCTCTCCGGCTATGGTACGGGCGGCGCTGACATGTCCGGGGGTGCAGAGTGACCCGAACGGACGTCCGGGGTTCATATTGGTGCGGAATGCCAGCCGCAGTATGCGTCTTACCTTGTCGTTGAGCTCGGTGGTATCGGCACGCCCGTCGGCCAGACGCTCGAGGTATGGTCTGGCAAGATAGTAGTTGTCATAGGCGTTGGAGGTGCCGGCCGACAATCCGTTGGTCCAGGAGCCGAACTCCATGTCAAGACCGTTGGCAATGGCCTGGTCGGTATCGTGGGTGCCGCCCCAGTCCGAGACCACCACTCCGTCGAAGCCCCACTCGCCCTTGAGTATATCGTTGAGAAGACGGCTGTTGTGACAGCAGTGCTCGTTGCGGTACAGGTTATAGCTGCCCATGATCGCCCAGGCGCCACCTTCCTGAACGGCGGCACGGAAAGCCGGCAGATATATCTCATACAGTGTGCGGTCATCGACCGTGACGTTGGTAGTATGGCGGTTGACCTCGTGGTTATTGAGCGCATAGTGCTTAACACAGGCGGCAACGCCGTTGCTCTGGACTCCACGGATGTACGGCACTACCATACGCGACGCCAGGTACGGATCCTCGCCCATGTACTCGAAGTTACGGCCGTTCAGCGGAGTGCGGTATATGTTGACCCCGGGGCCCAGAAGCATGTCCTTCCCCCGGTAGCGGGCCTCCTCGCCAATTGATTTGCCGTAGAGGAGGGAGAGTTCCGGATTCCATGTGGCGGCAAGACATGTCAGGGCCGGAAAGGCCGTGCACGAGTCGTTGGTCCAGCCGGCCTGGTCCCACTCGTCCCAGAGGACTTCAGGACGGATACCGTGGGGTCCGTCGGTCGTCCATATCTCGGGGATGCCAAGACGAGGTACGCCGGCCGACGAGAATTTGGACTGCGCGTGAAGCATCGACACTTTCTCGCTTAAAGTCATGCGGCTGAGAGCATCCTCTACGCGCTGTTCAACCGGTGCGCCGCTGTCCAGATAGACCGGTGTGGCGGAATTGGCGGACGTAAACACGGTCACCGCCATCATAATACTGATAATTACTTTCATTCTGTGTTTTATGTGCATTAAAATGATTGTCAATATTAAATCGATATCAGTCAACAGATATCATTGCATAATGTAATGTCTATAATAAATACGACCGACCGCACTTAATACATACAGGCGCACCTCGTTTTTTTACAAACTTTAACAAGTAAAAATATCAGTTTATGATTATTGGCCGGATAAAAATTTTATTAACTTTGCCCGTAAATTCAGGAGTATGTATGAATCTGACAGATTCCGAATCATCCATCCAATCAAATCCAGACATACTCCAAATATCTGTCCGATATGCATGTACCGAATATTGTGAGTCTGGATAACGATAATCTGCGTGATTATGTGTTTATTATTTTGGGCATGGCGATATATGCCATAGGATTTACTGTCTTCATTCTGCCTCACGATATAGTGGTAGGAGGAATGGCCGGATTCAGCACGGTGGTGTACTTCGCTACCGGCCAGACTGTTCCGGTCGCTTTCACAATGTATGCCGTCAATATACTGATGCTTGTGTGCTGGCGTAAGACACTGGGCCGCAGATTTGTATTGCGCACGGTTTTCGGTGCGACAATACTCTCGCTCATGATAGGCTCAGTCGAGTCCTATTTCACATCACATCCTCCCATCGTGACCGACATGACGATGAGCGTGATAATGGGGTCGGTATTCATGGGTTGCGGTGTCGGAATATATTATGTTCACAAAGGGTCGGCCGGCGGCACTGATATCGTTGCGGCTGTCTTCGAAAAGAAATCAAATGTGAGCATCGGCCGTACGATGATGGTGATTGATATCACAATAGTGACATGCTCGTTTCTGCTACCGTTTGACGGTGACATGAATGCACGTATACAGGCGCGGGTGGAGACAATCGTCTATGGCTGGACATCGATTGTAATATATTCGTTTTTAGCCAACTACATCGTGAATGCCGACAAGCAGACGATACAGTTTCTTATTCTTTCACCCAGATGGAACGATATAGCCGATAACATCACCCACCGCTCGGGCCGGGGTGTGACGATGTTTGACGGCAAGGGTTTCTGGACCGGCGAAGACAGGAAACTGCTGATAGTATGGTGCCGGCAGTTTGACGCCGAACGTATCTATGATATCGTCAGAGAGATTGACCGTGATGCCTACATAATACAGTCGGAAGCGCGCAGTGTCTATGGCAACGGATTCGACTATCTCGGTAATAAACGAAGTAAGCTGTTAAAAAACAAGTAATCTGAAAACTGTATCAAATCAATACCTCCTGATATGGAAAACCGGAACAACAGAAAAACGGCGTTTGATACGCTGAAATCGGGCGTATGGATGAATGGTTTTGACGAAGCTCTCGGTCCGGCTCTGGAACGATGTGAGAACTTGTGCTTCAGACTCAATGCCCTGCCTCCTTCGGAGAAGACCGAACGCGAGGCTCTTATCAGGGAAATTCTCGGAGATATAGGTACCGGAGGCATACTACATAGCCCATTCCGCTGTGACATGGGATTCAATATCCATATCGGCAATAACTTCACCGGCAACTTCAACATTACCATTCTTGACGAGGCCGATGTGACCATAGGAGACAATGTCTTCATAGGACCCAACACGACTCTATGCACGATAATCCACGCGTATGATGCAGAACGGCGTAATGCCGGGATAATGAGAGCCCGCCCTATAACAATTCACGACAATGTGTGGATAGCGGCCAATGTGGTGGTTCTGCCGGGCGTTACAATAGGACAGGGAGCCATAATAGGAGCCGGGAGCGTAGTTACCGGAGATGTTCCGCCTCTGACTATCGCAGCAGGCAATCCGGCCCGTACTATCGGCCGTGTTGAAAACAGACAGGAACATGGTTAACAGACGTTAATTGTGGAGCCGGTGTCTTATTTGTATGTAATTTTGTAAAATATGACACTCCGGCATCACATATCAGCCTATGTGGCACTGTTAATAGGATGCATGCTCCTGTCACAGGGGTGCAGTTCGACCCGTCATGTTCCGAAGGGTCAATATCTGCTTGACCGTACGTCCGTCACCATCGAGGATGCACCCGAGGTACAGGCCCGGACACTGCAGAATTATCTGAGACAGACACCGAACCATAAAGTTCTCGGATTCGCCAGATTACAGCTGGGAATGTACAACATGAGCGGATCCGATACCACGAAATGGTATAACCGATGGGTGCGCCGTCTGGGTGAAGCTCCGGTCATATATGACGAAGAACTCACCATTCAGTCGGTCCGCCAGCTGCGCCAGGCTATGATAAACCGCGGATACAGCAATGTGGAGGTAAAAGCTGACACGTCTCTCAATGACGTGAAACGCAAGGCAACGGTCAATTACAGGGTGACACCGGGGAAGCCTCAGATATTGCGCGACATAAAGTATACGATAACCGATTCGGCACTGAGACGTATTATTCTTGATGACTCCGCTTCGGTCACGCTGCACAGCGGCGGACTGTTCGACCGCAACGTGCTCGACTCGGAACGGTCCAGGCTGGCTTCATTGCTGAGAAACAACGGCTACTATACGTTTGCCAAGGAATATATCACCTTCATAGCCGATACTGCCGCCGGCTCGCGTGACGTTGATATCGAGATGATACTTCGCGCGCCACAGCCTTCAAGCCTCGACCCGGCCGGCCCGGCACCCCGCCACAGGCGCTATATCATCGGTAAGGTGTACATCAACACAGAGGCCGACGCTACCGACAAGACAAAGCTCGACACCATCATATCACGCGGATACCATATCATCTACGGACCGTCACGCTACCTGCGTCCGTCAATACTTGACGAGAAATGCTACCTTACAAGCGGTGACATCTACTCGGCCGCCGACGTGGAACGCACATACGAGGCAATGTCACAGCTGGGTATCCTGAAGTTCATCAATATCGTATTCACTCCTGCCGGATCCCTGCCGGACGGTGACGTACTGCTTGACACCGAGATCATGCTGTCACGCACCAAGACGCAGGGCATAATGCTCGAACTCGAAGGCACCAACTCCGAGGGAGATCTCGGAGTTGGTGCCGGAATCACATATCAGCACCGCAATCTGGCCAAACACAGCGAGCTGCTCACGGTCAAAGTGAGAGGGTCGTATGAAAGCCTGTCGGGCAACCTCGAGGGACTCATAAACAACCGATACACTGAGATAGGCGCCGAAGTCGGTATCACATTCCCGAAGTTCGAGGCACCGATACTTAAAAAGAGTTACCGCCAGCGCGTCAAAGCCTCGACAGAGTTCAACTTCACGTTCAACCACCAGGAACGCCCCGAATACACACGCATCATAGCCGGCGCCGGCATGAAATACAAATGGAATAACCGTACCAACACGCGCAGGCGCACTCTTGACCTCATCGACATCAACTTCGTATACCTGCCCAAGAGCACCATCGACTTTATAAACACCATTGCGCCCGCCAACCCTCTGTTGCGTTACAGTTATGAAGATCATTTCATAATGAGAATGGGATACACGTTCTACAAAACCAACCGTCCGCCATTGTTCAACACATCGGCCCGCAACAATATCAGCCAGCCAGACATATATACATTCCGGATGCAGGCTGAGATGGCCGGCAACCTGCTGTATCTCATATCCACATCCACGGGCATGAGAAGACACAACGACGCATACAAGATATTCGGCATACAATATGCCCAATATATCAAAGGATCGGCAGGATATACCTATAACCATTACTTCAATTCACGTAACAGCATCTCCCTGCACGCCGAAGCCGGTCTGGCAATACCGTACGGCAACTCGTCGATGGTACCGTTCGAGAAAAGGTTCTATGCCGGCGGAGCCAACGGAGTGAGGGGCTGGGGCGTGCGTACGCTTGGACCTGGACGTTATGACTCACGCAACTCGGTGACAGACTTCATAAACCAGTGTGGCGACATATCGCTGTTCATGAGTATGGAATACCGGGCCAAGCTGTTCTGGGTGCTTGAGGGAGCGCTGTTTGTAGATGCCGGAAACATCTGGACCATACGCGACTACGAGACACAGCCGGGCGGCGTATTCCGATTCGGCAATTTCTACAAAGAGATAGCGCTCGGCTACGGAGCCGGGCTACGATTCGACTTCACATACTTTCTCCTGCGACTCGACCTCGGCTTTAAGGCCCGCAACCCGGCGGCGAACCAGGAGCCCTGGCCGATTGTTCATCCCCAGTGGAAACGCGACGCCACATTCCACTTCTCAGTGGGATATCCGTTCTGATGGCTGATGATCAATGCAGGATAAGGCCGATACTGAAATTTTATAAAACAAAATATATGACCATGAAAAATCTTGATATCACCACACCGGTAAAAGTCCTCGATTATGACGAACTGCCGGCCGCCGACCGACACATCGTGGAACTTGCCCGCAAAGCTACTTTCCGATCATATTCCCCCTACAGCCGTTTCAGAGTGGGAGCGGCGATAAGACTCGACAACGGAGAGGTAATAGAAGGCGCCAATCAGGAGAATATAGCCTACCCGTCTGGCACGTGCGCCGAACGTTCGGCATGCTATTATGCCCATGCAAGATACCCGGAGGCAAAATTTGAATCTATCGCCATAGCCGCACGTGGTACTGACGGAGAGTTCACCCCTGGCCCCACAGCTCCATGCGGAGCATGCCGCCAGGCACTGCTGGAATATGAGACACTTGCCGGTCACGACGTGAAAGTACTGCTTGCCGGTCGGGACAATGTCTATGTACTGCCGTCGGTAAAGAGCCTGTTGCCATTGGCATTCACCGAGTTTCACTGAAATCAGACCAACGGCCGGGATAAAGATTTATTACAGCTAAACAGCGTTAAATCAAAAAGTTTTTATAAATTTGGGTCGGCAATTATACCCAACAGAGTATCATGCCGCATTAATCACTTAAATATCACATGATTATGGAAATGCGTGAAGAGTCAACCGTCGAGCAGAGCATCGACACCGGCTCAGCCCTGAATGAGAAAAAGGCCTTAGAGCCTGTATACGAGACTACACAGACCACAGAAACTCCCGATCCCGCAACGGACCAGACAACCGGCATAACCGATCCGGAGACCGATGCAGAGACCGGACAGGTTTCGCAACGTGTTGTGTATGCCGGCATTCCTGAGATTCTCGAGGCAGCCAGGTCGCTGTCCGCACTCGAGGCAGACAGCATCACACGCGAGGATCTTGCCAATCTCAAACAGCAATTCTACGCATTCCGTCACGCTGAGCAACAGGCTGAACTGGAGGAAGCCATCGCATCAGGCGAACTGACACCCGATGAACAGTTCGAGCCGAAGCCAAGCGATGCAGAAGAAGAACTGCGTCACATACTTGACATCATCAAAGAGAAAAAAGCCGGACGACTGGCTCAGATCGAAGCTGAACGCAAAGAAAACCTCGACCGACGCAATGAAATAATCGATCAGCTGCTGGCAATGTCTGCCGATACAGACAATGTCAACAGGGAGTTTCCGCGATTCAAAGAACTGCAGCAACAGTTCAAGGAGATAGGCGAAGTTCCTGCCACCGAGACCACCGACCAGTGGAAACGCTACCAGGACGCCGTAGAACGCTTTTATGACCAGTACCGCATCAATAAAGACTTGCGCGACTACGACTTCCGCAAAAACCTTGACACCAAGACTCTGCTATGCAGCGAAGCCGAGTCTCTGGCAACCGAGGAAGACGTGGTGACTGCCTTTAAACGCCTGCAGACTCTGCACGACAAGTGGCGTGATACCGGTCCGGTAGCAAAAGAAATACGCGAAGAGATATGGACCCGGTTCAAAGACGCATCGGCCGTTGTAAACAAACGCTACCAGGCATTCTTCGAAGAACGCAAGGCTCGCGAACAACAGAACGAGGAAGCCAAGACCGCTCTGTGTGAAAGAGTCGAGACAATCGATATCGAAAGCGCCACAAGCTTCAGACATTGGGATGAACTCACCGCTACGGTCCTTACGGCACAGGAAGAATGGAAAGGAATTGGTTTTGCATCACGCCGTAACAACAACAAACTGTTTGCCCGTTTCCGCGCAGCCTGCGACCGATTCTTCAACGCCAAAGCCGAATATTTCAAAGACGCCAAAGAGCGACAGAACGAAAATCTCCAGCTCAAGACCCAACTGTGCGAACAGGCCGAAGCACTCAAGGACAGCACGGAATGGAAAAAAACAGCCGACAGACTTGTCGAACTGCAACGTCGCTGGAAGACCATCGGCGCCGTTCCAAGAAAACAGAGCGACACCCTGTGGACCCGCTTCCAACAGGCATGCGACTACTTTTTTGAACAAAAGAAAAAAGACCTCAACGACTCACGTCATGCCGAACAGACTGCCCTCAAGGCCAAACGCGACATCATAGCAGAAATCACTGCCGTTGGTGACGACCGTACGGCCGACGACGTACAGGCGCTTCTGCATGATGCCGACAACCGCTGGCGCCAGGCCGGCCATGTACCCTTCCGCGAGAAAGACAAGGTGTATGAAGAATACCGCACCGCCGTCAATAACCTGCGCGACCGCTACAGACTGTCTCGCAACAGCCGCTCTATGGCCCGTTTCGAAAACACACTCGCCGATATCGGAACCGATCAAAACCGCATGAGTCGCGAACGCGAACGACTTGTACGCGCATATGAGGCCAAGCGTCAGGAACTGAAGACATGCGAGAACAACCTCGGATTCTTCTCCACCAAGAGCAGTCGCGGGAACTCAATGTTACAGGAACTTGACCGCCGAATCGCCGAAACAAAAGAAGAGATCGAGACACTGCGCAACAAGATCGCCATTCTCGACGAAAAAATGTCATGACCGATCGGCAGCAAATGTTTGTATAAATAGAATTAAATTACTAACTTTGCACCGCTTTGTCGGGCACCAGATATACCGACAAAGCCGGATGGTCCGGTAGCTCAGCTGGATAGAGCATCTGCCTTCTAAGCAGACGGTCCCGCGTTCGAATCGCGGCCGGATCACACAACACTAAAGTACTAATAATCAGCTAATGATATTAGTACTTTTTTAATGTAGGTTACATAAAAGATACAATGAGGACTAATTGTAAAAAGGTAGGCTGAAAAGAGGTTCAACCACCACTGGCATAG
>CAJUBL010000031.1 GCA_910584665.1 uncultured Muribaculaceae bacterium
ACACGTGTCATGGGGCGGAACGCTGCCATAGACGAGAAATTGACTATAGCTCCACGACCGGCCTCGACCATCGGTCTGAGGAAGACCTGGGTCGGCAGTACGGTACCGGTGAGATTAAGATTGAGCACACGTTCAAACTGGGCCACATCCACGTCAAAGAAATTGCCTGTAGGAGCAATCGTAGCCCCCGGCATATTGCCCCCGGCGGCATTGAGCAGTGCGTCAACCTTGCCATAGGCGACAAGAATATCTTTCAGATTCTGTTCCAGTACAGTTTCATCAAGCACATCGGTCGTAAGGAACATAGCCTCGCCGCCATTCGATCTTATTCCGCTGACTATGGCATTTCCCTCGTCAGCGCGGCGGCCCATGATTACAACCCTGGCTCCCTCTCCGGCCAGGTAACGTGCGATACATGCGCCCAGCACGCCTGTTCCGCCGGTGATCACAACCACGCGGCCATCAACAGAAAAAAGCTGATTCTTCATCTCTATCCGATTAATTTTGTTTATTATTTTCTTCCTGTATCTCGCGGTCGACAGTAGCCATCACCCCCTCGACCTGTCCCAAGGCAAGCATACGTCCATGGAACGAGTAGCCCGCATTGTAACCCATTTTCTCGTCTCCGAGCATAAGCGGCGCATGGTCGACACGCATAGGCAGGCCCGGATTGATATGCTCGAACGTGCGCACAAGTGATATTATATCGGCGCGGCCGCCCAGGTGTGGAGCTTCCTTGAAGTCACCGTTGGGCAGCACCTGACAGCTGCGCAGGTGCACGAACCACGTGCGGTGAGCAAATCTGCGGGCCATTTCGGGAACATCGTTATGTGCCCCGGCGCTAAGCGAACCGGCACAGAATGTCAGGCCATTGTGCCTGTTGTCGACAGCATTGTACAGCCACTCCACATCATTGGCACAGGTGATAATACGTGGCAGTCCGAGCACCGGGAACGGCGGATCGTCAGGGTGGACACACATGTTGATGTCATACTCGTCACATACATCCATGATGGCCGACAGGAAATAACGCATATTCTCCCTGAGTGCAGCCTCATCGATCCCTTTGTACAGGGCAAGGAGATCACGGAACTTCTGCACCGGCGAGTCATCATCCTCGCTGATATTTCCTCCCACAAAGCCCTGCGTCTTCACAATGATATTGTCGACGAGCCGCTGTTCACCCTCAGTTGTCATGGTCTCACGCAGTTTGTCTGCACGCTCCAGTGTGGCGGCGTCATAGTCCTCACGGGCACCCTCGCGTCTGAGTATATATATATCAAAGTAAGCGAACTCGCCACGGTTGAAGTACAGATTGGACGTGCCGTCTCCGTTCGGATAATCAAGGTCGGTACGGGCCCAGTCGAGTACAGGCATGAAATTGTAGCACACGGTTCTGACTCCGGCGCGGCCGAGCGCTGCCAGCGATCGGCGGTACCGTTCTATCAGCTCGTCACGGTCCGGTCCGGCATATTTGATCGACTCACTCACAGGCAGACTTTCCACAACCGACCATCTCAGGCCGTGCGACTCGATATACTCCTTCATCCTGTTGACCTCTCCGTCGGTCCACTCCACGCCGGCCGGCAGGTGGTGGAGCGAAGTCACTATACCCTCCACGCCTATCTGACGCAGCATGTCAAGGGTTATCTTGTCATTGGGTCCGAACCAACGCCATGTTTTCTCCATCATAATCTATATATCTGTTTAGTTTAGAATCCGAAATAGTTTTTAGCATTATTGTAACAGATGTCACGGACCATCGCTTCTACACGTTCCATCTGCGACTCGGGGATGAGTCCCTGTTCGACATCATTGCCCAAGATGTCACACAGCAGGCGGCGGAAGTAGTCGTGACGCGTGTATGACACGAACGAGCGCGAGTCTGTAAGCATTCCCACGAAGCGGCTCAGCAGTCCCTGCATTGACAGCGCCTCCATCTGTGCTCTCATGCCGGCCAGCTGATCGTTGAACCACCATGCTGCTCCCATCTGTATCTTGCCCGGGATCCTGCCGTCCTGGAAGTTAGCGGTCATAGCGGCCACCCATGTGTTGTCCGACGGATTGATATTATACAGAATAGTCTTTGCCAGAGATCCTTCGCTATCGAGTGCGTTCAGTATCGAGGCTATGGCTTCCGCGGCTCTCCAGTCGCTGATGGTGTCAAAACCGGTGTCGGGCCCGAGCGAGGCAAATGCCCGGCTGTTGACATTACGCATGGGCCCGAAATGGAACTGCTGTACCCACCCGGCGCGGGCGTTCATACGGCAGAGGTCTGTAAGCAGGCGTGTGTTGAACTCGTCAGCCTCGTCCGGTGTTAGTTCCTGACCGCCGAGCATCCTGCGCATGAGTGTGTCGGCCCGCTCCTCACTGCAGGGGCTCCAGGGCACACGTCCCAGGCCGTGGTCGGCGACACTGCACCCTTGGGACGCGAAGTAGTCATGACGCTTCTGCAAGGCCTCTGTCAGTGTGCGGTAACCGGTGATCTCTACTCCGGCCGCAGCCGAGAGACGTCCGATGTATTCCTGGTATACCGGCAGCCGACAGCCGGCCATCGCTTTGTCGGGACGCCAGGCCGGGTAGACTTTCACGGCAAAATCAGATTCGGCGATCATCCTGTGCCACTCCAGTGTATCGACCGGATCGTCGGTCGTGCATACGACCTCTACATTATATTTCAGCATGAGTCCGCGGGCGGTCATTCCGGGGCCGGCAAGCATACGGTTACACTCGTCGAATATCTCGTCGGCAGTTTCCGGTGTGAGCGGAGTGTCGATGCCGAAAGCCGTTTTCAGTTCCATTGCAGTCCAGTGGTACAACGGATTGCGCATGGTGTAAGGTACTGTTTCGGCCCATTTTCTGAACTTCTCCCGAGGCGACGCGTCGCCGGTGATATATTTCTCGTCGACACCATTGGCTCTCATTGAACGCCACTTGTAGTGGTCGCCAGACAGCCATAGCTCGGTAATATCGGCAAAGCGGTGATCCCGGGCTATAAGTTCGGGCGAAAGGTGACAGTGATAGTCGATGACGGGCATTTTTGATGCATGCCGGTGATACAGCCTGCGGGCTGTATCGCTATGAAGCATGAAATCATCGTGTATGAATGGTTTGTCCATATTCTCGGTGTGTTTATGTTATAGTTTTACAAGTTTATACCTGGGTACAAGCAGTTTCATCAGGATCCAGCTTACGAGATAGGCGACACTGGCGGCAATGAACACGATCATGTATCCGGCCTGTTTTCCCTCGAAACCCATAAAATGCATCTGCACCTCATCGGCATATGTGAACAGCTCGCCGGCACCGTAATTGGACATGAAACTGCCCAGTCCCGATGCCAGTCCGGCCGCACCGGTCACCGTGGCTACCACAGCCTTGGGGAACATGTCGCTCACCACGTTATAGACATTGGCGCTCCAGCTCTGGTGAGCGGCGGCCATTATACCTATAATTATCACGGGGAACCACATGGACACCCGTCCTAATGGCATAACCCCGAATCCCAACAGCGGGAACAGTGCGAAAATCAGCATTGCCTTCATTCGGCCGGAGTATGGATTCAGTCTGTTGCGGTTGATAAAGAACGTGGGAAGATAGCTTCCGGCAAGCGAGAGCATCGAGATGAGATAGATGGTAAACACTGCAAGCATTCCCTCGGTCGATGACGTAGGATAGCCGTAAACCTCGCTCACGAATGCCGGGGCCCAGAACAGAAGGAACCACCACACGGAGTCGGGAAGGAAACGGCCGAATATCACAGCCCATGTCTGTCTGAAACTGAAAGCCTTAAACAGGCCTACTCTGGCATCCTGAGGTTCCTGCTCTGCTGTGAAATCCGTTTTTTCTGCCACTGCGTCACAGGCATTGTCCTGCTCTATATAGGCCAGCTCGGCGGCGTTGACCCTTCTGTTTTCGCGTGGACGGCGGTAAACGAATATCCATACACCCATCCACAGGTATCCGAGAATGCCGATGATGAAGAACGACATCTCCCAGCCGTAGCAGGCGGCGATCACCGGTATGGTGAAAGGAGCCAGCAGAGCTCCGATCTGGGATCCGGAGTTGAACACACCGGTGGCAAATCCACGGTCTTTCTTCGGGAAATACTCGGCCACGGCCTTGATAGAGCAGGGGAAATTGCCCGCCTCGCCGAGAGAAAGCACCACTCGGGCTATCATGAACAGCCATACACTCGTGGAGGTGACTGTCAATGCTATGGCAGGAACGGCGGCCATCGACGACTCCAGATGCTCCCGGGCTCCGGCAAACGACCATATCCAGTCGCCGGTAACAAATCCGTTTGTCAGTATTCCGCATACCGTGTGAATACATGCGCCTGTCGACCATACGAAAATAGCGATGAGATATCCCTTTTTTGTACCCATCCTGTCGACGAGTCTGCCGGCAAGCAGCATCGCTACGGCATAGACAATTGAAAATACTCCCGTAAGCATGCCATAGTCGGCATCGGTCCAGTGAAACTCGGGTGCTATGAAGTTTTTCCAGGTAAGCGACAGTACCTGACGGTCAAGATAATTGATCACGAGCGCAAAAAACAGCATGGCGCATATCACCCAGCGGTAATTGGTCATACGTTGCCCCGTTGCATTGATTGGATTCATGATATAGATAATAATATGTGGTTTTTATACGACAAAGTTAACCAACAGGTCTCACTTGTGCAAGTCATATCATGTATACTCCTTCGGTTTTTCCATGCCACACCTTGTTTTTAAAAAATTTTGCATAACTTCGCGCTGATTGAATTATGCAGTATGTCATGAAAATTATGAATAAGTCAATACTTCCGCTCGCTCTGATGCTGACGGTTATCGCCGTCGGTTCGGGAGTGCTTGACTACTTCGTTCCGGTCATGGGTGACGATCTCATGTTCCGGAACACGCTCGGACTCGACGGATATACTTACCCGGACCGCAGTACGCTGTCGTTTATTCTCGGGCACTACACGGGGTGTAACGGTCGTTTCTTCGACTTCATGGGTCCGGTTGTACTCAACCTTTTTCCGCGAGCGGTCTCGTCGGCGGTCATGGGCTGTATGGTGGCATTGTTCTTCTGCAGTGTGATCCGTCTTGCCTGTATACAGCCTCGCCGGCATATTGCGTTCTGTTCTCTGGTCATGCTGATTACATTAGCCGTTATGCCCTGGTGGGACGCGATGTTTCTCCGTGTGTGCCAGTTCAACTACATGTGGGGCACCGCTTTCTGCCTGTTGTTCATATACTCTTTTTTCAGAGATCGGAGTAAGAATGTCTCGGTCTGCCGGCTCTTGTTGCTTTTTATGCTGGGATTTTTCGCCGGCAGTTCTCACGAGCAGACCGGAGTGGCGCTGAGCCTTACGATGGCTGTCTGGATTGTCACTGTCGACGGACGGCGTTCTGTGAATCTCCGCCGGAAATATCTAATGGCCGGCCTCCTTGCCGGCACTCTGTTCGTAACAGCCTCTCCGGCACTGTGGGATCGGACAGGAGAATCAGTTCCGGGCGAACCGATCCCTTCCATACTGATTACCACATATCCTGTGCTGCTGTTGTTATACGGCATCGTCATGCTGTCCGTGACGACACCTCGCGGACGAGCCTGTCTCTCAGCATTGTTTCACAGTGACTGGATTGTAATAGCCGTCTCAGCCACAGCGGCGGCATTGATCGGTCTGGTGAGCGGCATTCCCGGACGTACCGGTTTCTATAGCGAAGCCTGTGCTGTCATCGCAATCGCCAGGATGGTTCAAGGCTATGGATGGCACTTCGGAAAATCCCGTGCTGTTAACGCTACGGTATACATTGTCTCGCTCACACTCATTACAATGCACTTCGCAGTATCCATACAATGGCAGAGAATCATGCACCGTGAGTCCGAGGAGGTCAGACAGGCTTACATCGCATCGTCCGACGGCATCGTCTGTCATGACACCACCGATCGTCTTGACGTTCCGTTCCTGACACTTTACCGGGTGAAAGGCGTGGCCGACGCCGATGATGTGTGGAATCTGCATGCCGTTGAGACGGCCTACGGACGGCCCGGAAAGACTCCGGCCGTAATTCCCTCCGGCTTCGGCGGGTATCTCGGTTCATTCACCGACTCCATCTCGATCGGACAGGTCACCCTCTACACCGCCAGGCCTCGGCACATGGTCATCACTGCCGATGACCTCATGCTTCAATATTATCCCGGACCATCTCCACGCGTCGTCACTCCGGTTCTGCGGAGTGACGGCCGCGAAATCTGGATCGCCACACCTCGCGTAAGGGATCCCGGAGACTATTCACTGCCAGTAAAGTCAGTACTATGAAAAAGATATCGATCATAATACCCGTTTTCAACGAAGCTTCCGGTCTCCAGAAACTTCGTGCGGCTCTATGTCCGCTCATAGACAACAGTCTTACCGATACCCCTTACGGCTGGGAGGTCATATTCATAAATGACGGCAGCCGCGACACCTCGCTAAGTATCATGCAGGAGATACATGCCGCCGATCCGCGTTTCTGTTACATCGACTTGTCGCGTAACTTCGGCAAGGAGAACGCCATGCTTGCCGGTCTCGACCACGCGTGTGGCGATGCGGTGGTTATCATGGATGCCGATCTTCAGCACCCTGTCAGAGTGATTCCTCAGATGATACGGCAATGGGAGGACGGCTTTCAGGATGTGTACGGACGCAGATACGAACGTGCCGGCGAGTCGTTCGCAAGGAAAACATTAACACGGCTGTACTATTACATCCTGCAGCGGTCGGCCCGCATCGATATTCTTCCCGATGTAGGTGATTTCAGGCTCCTTGACCGTGCTTGCGTGAATGCTCTTCGTCAGTTGCGTGAGACCCAGCGCTACTCCAAAGGGCTGTTCAGCTGGATAGGATTCAGCAAGAAAGAGGTTCCGTTCGAGGTCGACGAACGCGCCGCCGGTCGCTCGTCATTCAGCTATGCTGCGCTGTTCAACCTCGCCATCGAGGGTGTCACAAGTTTTACGACTGCCCCTCTGCGCATCGCCTCGGTCGTAGGCATACTCACCGCTGTCTGTGCGATCATCTACCTCCTGTACATACTCGTGCGCACTATGCTCTACGGTGATCCCGTAGCGGGCTATCCCACCATCATGTGCGTCATGCTTTTCCTAGGCGGGTGCCAGCTCATAGCTCTCGGTATAATAGGCGAATACATCTCCCGCATCTTCAATGAATGCAAGCGTCGTCCCGCATATATCATAAATACTGTAAACGGCCATGCCGGTGATAATCATAGTATGTTATAAATATGCCCTAAAATACTGTAAATCTATATGTTATAGCTTCTGAGAGATAAAATTAAAGATTTTTTTCAGTAATTGAGTCGATAATATCAATAATGTTTTATAACTTTGTGCCCTGAAAGTGCGGCAGTTTCGAAGAAATTGCTTAACTTTGCAACGCAAAAATTGGAATTACTAATTATAAAACTTTAATCATTATGTCAGAAATCGCATCACGTGTTAAAGCTATCATCGTTGACAAGCTTGGCGTAGACGAGAATCAGGTAACCGAAACCGCAGCTTTCACCACCGACCTCGGTGCAGACAGCCTTGACACTGTCGAGCTCATCATGGAGTTTGAGAAGGAATTCAACATCACAATCCCCGACGATAAGGCCGAGGGTATCGCCACTGTAGGCGACGCTATTGCCTACATCGAGGCCGCACAGGCTTAATACAGCCCCCCATCTTTGTCACTCTTGACCATACCGGACCCTGACCGTCCGCCAGTCGAGAGTGATAATGTTTTAATTGAGACACTCATTCCCCAATATATACTTAATACATAACATAATGGAGTTAAAAAGAGTAGTAGTAACCGGACTCGGTGCTGTGACCCCTCTGGGCAACGACGTTGAAACCACCTGGACAAACGCCCTTGCCGGTGTGAGCGGTGCAGGGCCCATTACTCATTTTGACGCTTCCAAGTTCAAGACTCAGTTCGCTTGTGAAGTCAAAGGTTTTGATCCCCTCTCGTTCATGGACCGCAAGAAAGTCCGCACGCTCGACCTCTATGCTCAGTTTGCAATGTATGCCGCCAGACAGGCAGTCGAGGATTCGGGTATCGAAAATGATGAGAAGCTTAACCGTGATCGCATCGGCGTTATAATCGCTGCCGGTATAGGCGGCCTGCACACTTTCGAGGAAGAGGCCGGATACTATGCTAAGAACGAGGAGAACGGTCCCAAATACAATCCATTCTTCATACCTAAGATGATTGCCGATATCGCTTCGGGACACGTCTCGATGGAATACGGATACCATGGTCCCAACTTCGGTGTCGTATCAGCCTGCGCATCATCCAACAATGCGATTATCGATGCCTTCAACCTCATTCGCCTCGGTAAGGCCGACGCCATCGTGACCGGTGGTGCCGAAGCCGCTATTTTCCCTGCCGGTGTAGGTGGTTTCAACTCAATGCACGCATTGTCAACACGTAATGACAGTCCCGAGACAGCCTCACGTCCGTTCAGCAAGTCTCGTGACGGCTTCGTAATGGGCGAGGGATCGGTTGTTCTCATACTTGAGGAACTCGAGCATGCAAAGGCCCGCGGTGCGAAGATCTATGCCGAAGTAGCCGGCGGCGGTCTTTCTGCGGATGCCTATCATCTTACTGCCACTCATCCTGAGGGACTCGGTGCCATCCTCGCCATGCGCAACGCCCTTGAGGACGCCGACATGAAACCTGAAGATATCGACTACATCAATGTACACGGTACTTCTACACCCGTGGGTGACGTCTCCGAGATCAAGGCTATCGTCGAGGTATTCGGCAAGCACGCCTACGATCTGAACATCAGTTCGACAAAATCAATGACAGGCCACCTGCTCGGCGCCACAGGCGCTCTTGAGGCAATGTTCAGCGTGAAATCGGTAATGGAAGACATCGTTCCTCCCACAATCAACCATGAGGATGGCGACGATGACGAAAATATCGACTATAACCTCAACTTCACATTCAATAAGGCTCAGAAACGCCCCGTACGCGCCGCGCTCAGCAACTCGTTCGGATTCGGCGGTCACAATGCTACCGTTATTGTGAAAAAATACGAGGCTTAAAAAAACTGCATTTCAATATAGCGGGCCGTCACCTTCCTGAACGGGGAGGTAACGGCTCGTAATCATATAATATCACTGATGGATACACATAAAACTGCTCTGCTGGTGCTGTCGGGAGGCATGGACTCCACAACAATGCTGTATGATTACAGGGACCGCATCGCGGCCGCCGTAAACTTCAGTTACGGTTCCAATCACAATATGCGCGAACGGGAATGCGCACGCATCCACTGTCTGCGGCTCGGAGTGGAACTTATTGAGATAGATCTCGATTTCATGAAGAAATATTTCGAAAGTTCTCTCCTGCAGGGAGCCGGTGCCATACCTGACGGACACTATGCCGACGACAATATGCGCTCCACTGTAGTGCCTTTCCGCAACGGCATCATGCTTTCCATTGCCGCCGGACTTGCCGAGAGCCGGGGTCTGACCGAGGTTATGCTTGCAAACCACTCGGGGGACCATACCATCTACCCTGACTGCCGCCCCGAATTCGTCAGGGCCATGGACGCAGCCATTGAGGCCGGTACGTTCGACGGTCTGCATCTGCTGGCCCCATACACCACGCTCTCAAAAGGACAGATAGCGGCCCGCGGTGCGGAGCTCGGACTCGATTACGCCCTGACCTATTCATGTTACAAAGGCGGGGAAAAACATTGCGGCACATGCGGTACGTGCGTTGAACGGCGCGAAGCACTCGCCGAGGCCGGTATTCCGGACCCGACTCTCTACGAAGTCTGAAATCAAGACTTCGACTACATTAGAGTATGTTTGAATCTAAAGTTTTGTTAAGTTCAAACATACTCTTATATGGTAAGCCCCGGACCGGTGCGGTATATATCCGCTCCCGGTCCGGGGCTTATGTCTGATGTCTGTACCTGGTCAGCAGGGTAGGGGATTATCCTTTGCGGCGACGCAGGAGTATGATAAATCCGGCTAAGGCGATCAGTACGGGTATGCCGATGATATACGTATACCTGATCCACGGCAATTGCATGGGGGTAATCGTAGTGTCACGGTCCTTCAGCGGGGGACGTGACACCGCTACCGGAAAACGTCCGTGGCTCAGCCACAGGAACGAACGTGAGATCATGCTGCCGTTGTATGATCTGATACCCGTGCGGTTGCTTATCTGCAGTTCCGAGTTACTGAAGCAGTCGGCATCTCCGGTCACAAGAATGCGCTGCTCCTTCCCGTCAGCATCCCGTTTCAGCATCACCTGCGTGATATACGTGCCGGCGGCTTCGCCTGACAGCGGGTCATACTCAGGTGCCGAGGTGAAGTCCGTCGTCTGCAGTTCACGCCATGCCGTACTGTCGGTACACAGCAGTACACGTGTATCGAAGTCGGTAGAGTCGGTAATCTCAAGAGCTACAGCCGTAGGCATTGTTATGGCCGATGTTTCAGGTCTCATCGCCATCTGTCGGTAAAAACCGCCGGCACTGTCGGCCGCATACTGTGTGGCACGCGAGGGTGTGAATCCATACAGACCGATATCCGATGGCTGGGTAAGCACTCCGTCAAGGACCCTGAGTCCGAACCGCTGAAGGAGCGGATTGACCGCATCCTGGTGCCCTTTGTCGGCCATTATCATCATATTGCCGCCACGTTCCACAAAGCTGTCGAGTTCGGCCATCTCATTTTCGGCGAGCGGTACCTTGGGATCGGCGATGAGCAGGATGTCGATGTCGCCGGGGATGGTATCGCCTGCTGTGAGGTCAATATCATGCAGTTTGAACCCCTGGTTGATCATCGAGCTGCGGTATTCACGCCAGGTGGCGAAGATGTTGAAGTCTCCGTCTCCCTTACGGTGGATCGAGCGCTCGCCGTGGCCCGTAAGGACACCTACCCTGACAGGCTCATCAAGCATGGTTTTGAACGCGGCCGAGATCTCGCGTTCCGATGGGTGACGTTCCATATCGTTATACAGTCTGAGGCGCGTCTGGCGGCCGTTCCAGTCTATTACACGTACAAATCCGTAATTCTCCTCGGCCAGATCGATACTTTTCTCTATTGTCCCGGGATCGGTGAGCCATGACACCGGCAGTTTCACGGTACGTGCCAGTTCGGCCGCTATCTCTTCCGGTGATTTTCCGGGGTAGCGTGAAGCATATATGGTATCGTTATCGGGAATGCGGCAATAATAGACATATTCCAGTTTCAGATCGGGCTTGTAGCGCAGATACTGGCGGAAACGCGCCTCGTCGGTTTTCAGCTCCTCGGGTGAGACTATGTTGTAGTCTTTATCCAGAATATTGACATACGTGGTGATGGTCATCGGACCGTCAAGCCGTTTCATCACCTCGCGGCTGCCGTGTGACAGTGTTCGCTGTTCTCCGCGGGTCGCATCAAGATAGAGTGTCGTATACGGACGTGAAGTGACATAACCCACAGTCACCACTAAGGCTGACACACCGGCATAACGCATGACTTTTGTACTCAGTCTGCGTTTCTGGTGCATGTCGTCGATGCGCAGTATGGTCCACCATATGAACAGACCGCTCACGGTAATGAAATAGATCAGATCATTGCTGCTTATCAGGCCGCCTACCATGTCGTTGGCGCGGCTCTTGATCGACAGCCAGTAGGTGATCTCGCGGAACAGCGGTGAATCCTGTCCGACCGAGCCTATGTAATTCAGCAGTCCGAGGGTTGCGAATGTTATCACGGCCGCAACCACCTGATAGGTCGTCAGCGATGACATGAACAGACCTATCGAGCAGTAAGTCATTATCAGCAGGAACATCGACAGAAGTCCCGATGCCACCAGCCCGTAATCCATGTCGGGAGTCGTAGCCGCTATAGCCACCGCCGGTAGCGCGAGGATTGCGGTGAAAATAAGCGAACAGCCTGCAAGTGCGCTGAATTTTCCCCACACTATGGTACTGCTTGACACTGGTGACGAGAATATCAGTTTTACCGAGCCGGAGGTGTATTCGCGGCTCATGACGTTCATTGTCAGCAACGGGATATAGAGGTACAGAGTGCTCTGGATCACCTCGAACAGACCGTTGGTACCGAGTACATAGCCGGCGGTGACGCTGAAGGTTATGGTGCTGCCGATAGCCTTTATCATCACTATCTGGCGCATGATGTTAAGGAAGTCTATGCCCACCTGCACCGAGAATGCGACCAGCAACATCCAGGCCACCGGTGAGTAAAAAAGCGTAGCCAGCTCGGTTCGGGCTATGCGTAGTATTAGTCTGAGATTCATTTGCGTCTCGTTATTTTTTTCCGCGCAGCAACCGCAGACCCACCCCGAGGAGAATCATAAGCACCGGCAGTACTATCATTAACACTATCTTGAAAACGCCCGTGAGCGATGCGGCATCAGCACTGAAAACCGTGTCGGTATCGGGTTCGCGTCTTACATCTATCGGGAATTCGCCACCCGACAGATAGCGGAATCCTTCAACTACCAGATCGAAGTTACCTGAACTGAAACCGTCACGGCCTATCTGGAGCTCGGCATTGCTCATACAGTCGGCATCACCCGCCACCAGAATGCGCTGCACCTTGCCGTCAACCGTTCGTTCTGCCGCGATCAGAGTGGGATAGGACCGTTCGGTCTCACCGGCCGCCTCGTTGCAGCTGATGTCCATATCGTCGCGCAGATTGTCGCTTTCAAGTTCTATCCACGATCCTTCCGGCGGGGTCTGCAGCCACACGGTATGGCGGTATCCGTGACCGTCGGCCAGAGTATCGAGCGCCACACATCCGGGCATGGACACACGCAGATCGTGTCCTCCGAAGCGGCGGGCGAAACTGTCGGGCATCCCTTCTGCGGGTTCAGCGCCCCTGGCCAGAATGAAGTCGGCCGTAAAGTCATCAGAAACCTGTGCCAGCTGGCCGTCAAGGGCTTTTATGCCGAATTTAGACAATAGCCCGTTGATATTGTCCTGCTGTCCTGTATCGGTAAGCAGGAACATGTTCCCGCCGCGATCGAGATACCTCTCTATCGCCGCCCTGGCATCTTCCGTCATCTCACGGCGGGGATCGCCAAGTACAATGATGCTTACACTGTCGGGAATAGTCTCTCCGGCATCGAGATTGATCTCACACACGTCAAATCCCTGGTTCACAAGCGCCGAACGCGAATATTTCTCGATCGAGAACGCTCCGTAGTCACGGTCTCCGGGGCGTGATATCTCACGCGTCCCGGCCGTGCTTATGAAAGCAACTAACGGGACTTCGGCTGTCATTTTCTTCAGTACCGCCGATATCTCGGCTTCGCCGGGAGTCCGCACCATATCGTTGAAGTCTCGCAGGTAGGCACGGCGTCCGTCGGCTGTCTCCACGATTCTCACAAAACGGTTTTCTTCTCCGCTCAGGTCCTCCACCTTACGTATCTCTTCGGGGCTGAGGAACAGATAGGGATTGACATCAAGAATAAGCACCATGTAGTCGCGCAGTTCCTCGAGCGACATCCCGGAGAATCTGTCTCTGCGCGCAAGACTGTTGCCCGGAGTCTCGTCATAGTAGTACACATACCGTTCATACAGATCGGGCTTGGCCAGGCGATAGGGCGCGAACAGATACTCGTTCGACTTGATGTTGCGCGGCATGTATGAACCCGACTTGTTGTCAAGCAGATTGACATAGCTGGTGATGGTCAGCGGACCCTTGATATCGTTCAGCAGCTCCTGACTGTAAGCCGTGAGTGAATTGCTTTTGTTGCGGGTGGAGTCCCATACGGCTACCGTCTGCGGACGCGAGGTGGCATATCCTATTGTCAGAGTCACGGCTACCACGCCGGCATAGGCAAGAAAACGTCCCGTACGGCCTGTGCTCCTGCGGCCGAACCATATGCGCAGTGTCGTGAACGCCAGAAACATTCCTATGATCGAGACAAAGTATATGACATCCTCGCTGCGCAGGACACCGCTTATGAACTGGTCGGTACGTCCGTTGATCGACAGCCAGTATGTCAGCTCTCTCACAAAATCATATTCCTGCCCTGTCTGCCCCACGAACCTTAAGGCCGCGAGCACGGCAAGAGTACCGATAGCCGCCACGACCTGATACGAAGTCAGTGACGACATGAACAGACCTATCGAACAGTAGACACACATAAGCAGGAAAACACCAAGCAGTCCCACCAGCACCGGAGTCCAGTCGAAATGCGGGACATACACCAGCCCTGTTGCCAGTATTTCCAGTACCGGTACTATGAACAGGCATGAGCCGAACGTTATGGCCGCGATATACTTGCCGGCCACTATCTGAAAGCTCGTGACAGGCGACGAATACAGCAGTTTTATCGAACCCGATGACAGTTCCCGGCTCACAAGACCCATCGTCAGCAACGGAATGTAGATATACAGATTCCTGACAATATCGTTCCATACCGAGTTTATATCCATGAACAGAGCCTGGGTAAGTGAGAATTCTCTGTCGCTGTTGAGGCTGCAGAACGAGATGTAACTGTCGGTCTGGTCGCAGAATTGTTTGGCACAGAGGAACGAGAAGACGATGAGTATGAACCACGCTATAGGCGAGAAAAAAAGCGACGCTAATTCATTGCGTGCGATTCGGAGCGTTATTTTCATTTTGCGTCAGAATTTTCCTGATGTGCATTATTCTTCAGTTTACCCGACAGCTGGGCAAAGATCACGTCGAGTGACGAACGTTCCGTCGAGATTTCCCTCAGACGCCATCCCTCGGCGACACTGCGGGCCACGATACGCTCGGCTATCGTGTCGTCGCCGTCGAAACGTATACGGAACATTCCGGGACCGCTCTGCTCGACATTCATCACTCCCTCAATAGCTCCTAACTGCTCGGGCGACGGCGGTTCGGCAAACGTCACCGTCAGTGTGTCGGGCACGGTATAGTTGTTGAACTCGTCGATAGTGCCCGCAAATACGGTATGGCCGTGCTCAATCATACGTATACTGTCACACGTGGCCTGTACCTCCGACAGTATGTGGGTCGACAGCAGCACGGCACGCTCCCTGGCTATTTCCTTTATCAGCTCACGCACCTCTGATATCTGGTTCGGGTCAAGACCGTTGGTCGGTTCGTCAAGGACAACAAACCGTGGCGAGTGGACTATGGCCTGGGCGATACCCACACGCTGCTGATAGCCTCCCGACAGATACTTTATGAGACGTTTGCTGAAGTGGGCGATGTCACAGCGTTTTTTTGCCTGTTCCACCGCCGGGCGTATCTCTGACCGCTCCATGCGGCGCAGTGTGGCACAGTGCACTAAGTACTCGTCGACCGTAAGATCGGGATACAGCGGAGGCTTCTGCGGCAGGAAGCCTATATGTTTTTTTGCCTCTACAGGATTCTTTCGCAGGTCTATGCCGTTGATAAAGACGTCACCTTCGGTCTGGTTAAGTACACCGCATATGATATTCATCGTTGTCGACTTGCCTGCGCCGTTCGAGCCTAACAGGCCCAGGATGCCTGTGGAGTCGATAGTGAAGTTTATGTCACGTATAGCCCAGTCGTTGGTGTAACGGTGCGACAGATGACGTACCTCTACAATTGGCTGTGAAGATTGGTTCATTTTTATAGTTGGTTTTGTTAAGTTCAGACATACTCTGACGGTATGCGGTTTTAAACGGAATAAGCTGAAAGTAAGTAATAAATGATTACTTACTTTCAGCTTGGTATGACATTAATAACCGGTGGTGCCTACGTCAAGTATCCGGCCGAATCCGCCGTATTTCATTGCTCCCGCGCGGTCGAGATTGCCGGTTCCGAGCTGTGTCATCGGCACGACATATACAGATCCCTCGTCACCCTTCTGTGTTGTGACAATCAGTGCCCGCGATGTGAGATCAAGCTTGGGACGGTTGTACTGGGGATTAGAGAAGAGACCTGACGAGTAATAGTAGTCTCCCTGGCGGTAGACCTTGATCGATGTTATGGTCTCGCCGGCATCAGGCGTAAACTTCGTGCCTCCGTCGGTCATCGTGCCCGAGCCGAACAGTGCCGCTGTCACCTCAGTGGGGCTGGCGATATAGAGCACCGAATTCTCGTCGGTGAACTCGGTCCTGACCGACGACGATATGCGCGTACTCAGATCCGACGGCACCGTGATGCGCCGTTCGGGACGATAGGAGGTCTCTTCATACGTATAGTCCCACTCCTCGTCGTATATGCTTTCGACAACGGTTGCCACCGTATAGACGGCATAATTCCCGTTAGCCTCTTTTACAAGTAATGTCGGAGTTCGGCCGCCGCCGGTCATACAGCCGGCAAGTACCTGCTGCACTTTTGTATCACCCACGGGAAATGCCGGGTTCTCGCCGGCCTCAAGCTCCTGATAGCTTCCACCCTGGAATCCCGCATTTAAAATTGTAAGCTTACCGGTTTTATCATCAATCCAGGCACCGGTACATTCTCCCGTCCAGTATTCGACCGATGAATCGTAGGTCTTGAATGCGTAGATATCATCTTTAGGAGCCGATGTGCTTAATGTTGTATTAGGCGGGGTGATGAAGTTGTTACCGTTGAGGTCAGTATTATATACACCCTTGCTGGTTATCAGATAGTGGCTGCTGGAGACTATATTGTTTCCGACCGACAAAAGCCCTCGTATTGTCTCACCTTCATAGTAATATACGAGATCGTTACCGTTGGCCGACGAGTAGTCCTGACAGTCGAAACGCACCAGACGCCTGTCGCTGTCGGTAGCAAAAAGATAGTTGGCATGGGTACCTGTCAGGCTGCCGTACAGGAACGGTGTCAGTGAGGTGAGAAGCGACTGGTAAGGCTGTCCTGTGGCTGTTTCCACTATGTTGCGGTGTATGACCTCATCCTTGGTATAGTTCATGGTAAGCCGGTCGTTCAGTATAAGTGTCAGGTCCGATGTCTTGCCGTCACGGGTGTCGCTCACCACGAGACCGTCTAAGAATGCGGTCTCGACAAACACATTCCATGTGAACAGATAGGGCAGATTCTCAGCTTCATCATGGACTGTGAGCCTCAGCAGATAATTGTCGGTAGCGATCGGATTGGTTATTACTGCATGCAGCTCACGCTCGGTACCTAATACCTCAAATTCATTGTTACGTGGCAGAATGTTTATCTCCCACAGATAAGTAAAGCCTTCGTCACCGAGTGCCTTACCTCCTTTGGTCAGTTCAGGTACTATATCCAGCTGTTCGAGATAACCAGTACGTATAGTCCTGTCGGCATCCTCGATGTTGAGCACCACATCGTCGATGGTGTTGACGGGGAAAGTGCTCTTGTCCTCGTAGCACGAGCAAAGTGCCGCAGACATGATTACCCCTATTATTATATTTCTCTTGATCATGATTTTTCCTATTAAGAGTTAGTTATAGCGGGCTTTTACCGGCTGTCCGTCGAGCAGGCCTCCGTTGTGCAGCAGCGGCGTGCCGTGCTGCTTCTCATACTCATCAAGCCACTCTCCGACCATACGGGAATATACCACATATATGCTGTTGAGATAGATATAGTTATATCTCGGTAGATATTTGTAGCTGTAATATGTTGTCGCATTATTGTTTTGTCCCGGATGTGCCACAGGATCATCCCAGTCATTCCAGTCCAGAGCGGCGACAATTGCCATAAGACCGTTTGTACTCATATAGGTCTTGCTTGTAGAGGAAAAAGTAGATGTCCCGGCAATAAGCATATTATATGAACGCACGTGATTATTGTGCGTAGGAAGCGGGAGATTGTTGCTCCATGTCAGACGGCAGTTCAGATAATAGCTGTCGGCAACCATCAGTTCATCCGACGGAAGCAAACGCAATGCCAGAGTGTATGTCATTTCACCCTGAAGTTCTTCGGTTTTTATAAGTCGCACGGCAATGGAGCCGTTGCGCTTCCCGGCAGGGATCATTGCGCTTACAATTTCATACGAACCCTCGGGAGCGGTGGTTTTCTCCGTATCGGTCTCATAGTTGACTTCCGTATCTTTCTCAAGCTCTTTTCCTGTGAGATAGACAGGAATCTCATACAGATATGTATCGGCCTCAGGTTCAGTTACAAACGAGAAGTCATACATTGCCAGACCTCCGTTGCTATTACCATAGTCGGGGTCAGGTGCCACCCCGGCAAACCGTATCGCCGTGTACTCCTCATTATAGCATGGTATTGATGAATCGCCACACGAGACAATCAGCGCGGACACAGCCGCAATAATCGCATTACATATAAATTTTTTCATCATCTTCATTTTTTTACCAGGTGCATACTGATTTATTGAATGCGGCCCGACTGGATTTCAAAATCGGGGTAGGGCAACACATACTGGGCATCGTCCATGGCTTCATCGCGGTGAGGAACTGAATTCACGCCCAGTCTCTTGTAGTAGTAGAACATTACGCCCTCGAGCGGAAACTCCTTGCGGTACTCCTTGGCTATCTCGTTTAGCAAACCCTCAGCATCCAGACCTTCAAGCGGCTCGTGGACGGAACGATGGCCTCTGACTGTGGTGAGATATTCTGCCGCCTTGTTCAGGTCAGGCGCAGGACCGGTAACGCAACACTCGGCCGCGATGTAGTAAACTTCGGGGATACGTATCATTGGCATACGGTAGCTATAGTAAAAACTTGCCCCGGAATGCGATTCGAGTTTTATACAGGTATACGGGTTGTTCGGTGATCTGGTTGAAAGGTGGAACCAGTCGTGCGAGCGCCAGTCTGACGGGTGATTCTCATATATCTCCTGACGCTGTTCGTCGGTTATATAAAGTGCTGTGACATTGTCGGCTAACATTTCGGGTTCAATATATTTATCAGTCAGGTCAGATATATCGGATACATATATACCGAAAAGCTGCTCAAAAACCATGCCCTGATACATTTGCTGGTCGTTGGAGTCCATCCAGCGCCATGGATTGGTCGAACCTGCGACGTTGTTTACTTTCTCGAAGTTGGAGATCACCTCGTCGGCGGCCTGCAGAGCCAGTGCCTTGCTCTGTGAACTGCCCTCCCACATGTATATACGGGCCTTAAGAGCGCGTACTGCATAGTAGTTTAGGTGCAGTCCGCGGTAGTCATAGTAACCGTTGCTGTTGACATTGGCATAATAGCTCCAGGGATGAGTGCCTGTCACAGGATCCTCTGCTTTAAGCAATGCTTCTGCCTCATCAAGATCAGACATGAGTTTATTGAAAAACTCCCGCATGGTCAGCTGCGGTGTAAGATCCTTGTCGACCGTAGTGACATAGGGTACGGCATATCTGGCATCGACTTCGGCCTTACGTCCTGTCCAGTTACCGTATCCGTACAGGCGGGCAAGATCAAAGTGCACATATGCGCGTATGGCCAGCAGTTCTCCCTTGATGATGCTGTAGTCGGTCTCTGTCATAACGTCGCGCTTGTCATCGATACGGCTGAGAGCATCATTGGCATTGACAACTACATTATAGGCTGCGGCCCAGATATCATCGATGAAGTCCTTGCTGTCAGGACGCTCATACTGGTAATGCTGCATGTAGTATATATCTGTGGTGGATTGATCCAGGCCGATCAGATTGAACTGGTGTGCCAGAACTTCGGGTACCAGCCATGAGGCGGCACGCCCATAGAGATTTTTATGGGTCATAGCCATATAGCAGCCAGTGAGAGTCTGCTGGAATCCCTCGACCGAGTTGTAATGCTCGTCGGCTGGAATCTGAGACGGCGGCATGGCATCCAGCCAGTCGGAACATGACACGTTCAACAGCGCGACAGCCGATAAAACACTCAAAAATATTTTATTCCTTTTCATAATAATCACATGTTAATCAAAATGTTGCAGAAAGCTTGAATGACATCGTACGCGCAAACGGATAGTTCAGGCCGCGCTCAATGTCAATAGACGACACGGTCGTGATATCGTTCATATAGAATGACAGGCGCAGATGCTGCATATACATGGGACGGATGAGTTTGCGGGGAAAGTCATAGTAAACTGTGAGCGACGACCATGTAAGTTCGTTGCGGTCCTGAACAAAACGGGTTGTGGCACGCGTTTTTTTACTGGAGTCAAACTTCTTGTACGGTGTCACCTGACCTGGAGTTTTCCAGCGGCCTGTGAGGACGCGGCGGTCAACGTTGTAGGCAATGTTGACATTCTCCACGCGGTCTACAAGGGTTGAGTTGTAATACTGACATCCGCCGAGATAGGTGAATGTGGTGCTGAGGCCGATGCCTTTCCACTCGGCTGTGAAACCGAAATTGCCGCGATATCTGGGATCGCTGTGTCCGGCAGCTACCATATCAGAAGCATCATAGGTGTAGGTAAGCGAACCGTCTTTCTTGATGTATACTTCATTACCCGTCTGCGGATCAATACCTGCCGAGGGCACCGCCCAGATGGCATTCATAGACATCCCGTCCTCATACATAAGTACCGGAACTGTACGGTCGTTCTCGACTGCAAGCTTGCGCATGGCTTCGTTATATGAACGCATGCTCTCGGAGAGTTTCTTGATCTTGTTTCTGTTATAGGTAATCGAGCCGTAGAAGTTCAGAAAGCCGTGTCTGCTCTGCCATGCCGTAACATTGGCAGTGAGATCGAAGCCCTCGTTGCGCACCAGTCCGAGGTTGTCCATAACCGACGCGAAACCGATCGAGGTCGGACGCGAAACCGATGTCAGCATGTTCTTGGTATCGGCCATGTAAAGGTTGCCCGAGAGCGACAGACGGTTCCACATGCGCAGGTCGATACCGATGTTATAATCCTTCTTCTGTTCCCACTTGAGGTCGGGGTTGGGCATTACCGTCAGGTAGGCACCGGTCTGGTTAAGATAAAGCTTGCCGGTATAGTACTGATAAGTGGCGATGGAATTGTTGGTGGCGAAGTTCTGATTGCCGGTCAGTCCCATCGACGCGCGGATCTTGAGTTGTGTGACTGCTGTCTGGTCGCGCATGAACGGCTCGTTATGGATATTCCATCCTACACCTGTCGACCAGCTCGGCGCCCAGCGGTTGTTGGCTCCGAAGAGTGATGAAGCTCCGATACGGAACGATGAGTCAAAAAGATAACGGTTGTCATAATCGTATGAAGCGGCAACCAGAAAATTTATCTCACGGTTAAGGCTCGACGTACCTATAGGAGTGGTGTTCTCGGCATACTGGCGCGCGAAAGTGATGTCGGCGTTAACACTGTTGGGAAAGCCCTCGGCTATATGCTGGTAGGCTGATGACTTCGTTTCGGCCATGAATGCGGTACCGTTGACAAACACCGAGTGCTTGTTAAACGACTGATTGAAGTTGAAACCTATGTCACCCGATATCGATGTCATCTTGCCGTTCTCGAGTATGTAGCGTCCTCTTTTCATCATGTCATTGATAGTGTAGGAATTGGCGACAAACATGGAATGTTGTGCGGGATAGAAAGAGTCGGCATCGTTCCTTTGCTGCGACACTCCGAATCGCGCAACGATTTTCAGAGGGCGGATCACCTGCCATTCGGCATAGAAATTATCGGTAAACTTGAGGTAACTTGACTTTAATGAGGTACCTATAGTCGCATCGTATAAGGGGTTGGCTACTGCGTTGAGGCCTCCTGTGGGTGACTGATAACCTTTACTGCCTTCGGCAAACTGGTAAACATTTCCGTCTGGGTCGGTAGCCTGCCAGAACGGATTCATCTTTGTGTAGTCGCCGAATGATCCGTAAGGTGAATCCTGAGACCAGCTTGATATTACCGACATGACGTTGCGGAACAGAAATTTATCGGTGCGATAGGATATATTTCCGTTGGCCTGGACATTCCTGCGGTAAGAATCTTTCATGACACCGGCCTCATCATTATAGGTGACATCGAGCAGTGCACGCACTCCGCCGGCCGGGCTGCCGAGTTCGGCCTGCAGATTATGCTTATGGCCTACACCTGTACGCAGGGGTTTGGCAATCCAGTATGTGTCGAGGCCTTCACGGGCAAGCTTGTAACGGGTGTTATAGCGTTGGGTAAGTTCGGCTTGCCCTACCGGATCGATTTTATCTGTATAGAGACCTTCATTCATTTCGGCCTGCAGCTTTTCCAATGCGTTACACAGATTGTAACTTGTAAGGTCGGGAGCCTCGATATCGATGCTGCCCGTATAGGTTATGCTCGGACGGTCACCCGACAGTGTCTTTGTCTCGATGACAATGACACCGTTGGCGGCCTTTGATCCGTAAAGCGCCTTAGCCGATGCATCCTTAAGGATTGTAAGACTCTTGATGCGGTTCATATCCATATCCATAACAGTTTCGATTGTGGTCTCGAAACCGTCAAGGATAAACAGCGGCTGATTGGGCTGGTTCTGATACGAGCTTTTGAACGAGGCGCTGCCTTCCCCGGCAGGGAAAGACGAGGTTCCGCGTATCGACACTTCAGGCAAAGTATTGGGATCCGATCCCATTGTCATGTTATCGGGTATATATACTGTGGGATCGAGGTTCTTCAGGCTCTGCAGGACATTCTGATTACCTACCCGTGCCAGATCCTTCTCGTCAAATGATGTTGCCGCTCCGGTGAAACTGCCCGCCTTGCGTTCATAGATACCCGTTACCACGACTTCCTGCAATTGGGAGCCGTCATCCTCAAGTACTACCTTTACAGGTGTGCCGGGAGTCACATCAATCTCTACAGGCTTCTTACCGATAAAGCTGATACGGATTCGCGCCGGCTCGCCAAGAGTCATGCTGAATTTTCCGTCCAGATCGGTCACACAGCCGGTCTTTGCCTTAACATTGCGTATGGTCGCACCTACAAGAGGCTCTCCGTCAGAGTCAAAAACCTGTCCGCTTACCGCTTTCACTGCAGTCTGGTTCCGCGTGGAATTTCCACCCACTGCAACCTGTGCCATGACTTCTGACTGGCAGATAGCAAGCAGGAGAAAGGTTATGACCATTGCAATACAACCGTTTTTTTTCATAAAATTCTCGTGTATTTGATAATTGATTGATAAATAATCACATAGCTTTAACTAAAAATAAAAATCACAACCTTTTGGAGTATTTTTACTTGAGGACAGGCTTTTAGTAATTTTATTTGCGACAAATGTATACATAATTTCACATTTTACCCCCCCCCATTTGTTAATGTTTATTAAATACACGATTTTACCACGCATTTTTAACAATTTCACAATTATCAATAAATAAATATAAGAGAAAACACGCACAAAAGCGCAAAAATCAAACATCCATCCGGACGTTCGAGAATTAAAGCGCAGATTAAAGAAGGCCCATCCGGTTGTTCGGGGTTTAAAGCGCAGATTACGCAGATTAAAGAAGGTCCATCCGGATTAAAGATAAACCGCAGATTACGCAAAAATTTAAAAGCGCAGATTAACGCAGATTATTAAGGGCTTCCCCAGTAATCTACGAAATCTGCGCTTTTAATCAACCTTCCGGATGGCAGAAATTTGCGTAATTTGCGGTTCGTTTCCAAACCACCCGGATGGACCTTCTTTAATCTGCGAAATCTACGCTTTTAATCAACCTTCCGGATGGCAGAAATTTGCGTAATTTGCGGTTCGTTTCCAAACCACCCGGATGGCCTTCTTTAATCTGCGTAATCTGCGCTTTTAATCAACCTTCCGGATGGCTGAATCGGTCAGTACACCCTCACCGGAGCGAGTCTCACCCAGCCGCTCTCAGTCTCGTTACGTGATACAGCCAGATGTATACCCGGCTTGTTGTCCTTACGGGTGTTTACAATTGCCACGCCCCAGGTGTAGTCGCCCGCCTTGACTGTGGGCGACACGTTGTAGCGATAGCTGTAAGGATTGCCTTCCTTCCATTCCGACGGCTCACAGTCATCATCAATGAATATCTGCACAGGCTGGTCATTGCTGTCAAGAAGAGCGAAAGCCACCTTATATTTGTAATTCCACTGCTGCAGGTTGTTCGGGAAATATCCCCAGCCTACATTACGCCAGCGGTGACCTATAGTCGCGGCAGAGCCACTGTTAACCGATGCAGGCAGCGACACCTTGTCGGGGCACAGACGGTAACCACCCTCGGCGCTGAAACGCTTCACCAGGTTGAAGCTTGTCTTGAACCACGATGCAGTCTCATCACCGACACGGAAGTCCATCATGTTGACACGCGCCTCACGGGAGCAGTCGAACTCTCCCTGACGCACATCCTCCGGGTGATCCTTGCGGTAACCCAGATCGTCGTTCCAGTAACTGTGTTGCGATACAATCCAGCCACCCTCCATCAGAATTGGAACCTTGTAGTTCCAGGTACGGGCATAAGCCTTCTCCCAGGCATTATAGCCATACGAGTTGTTGTTCATGCCTATGGCATCGGATCTCAGACAGTAGCCGTTGCGTATGGCGATAGCCAGAATATTCTCGGTGTCGGGCTGTGCGTTGCTTCCGGAGCTGACCGGGTGACCGAGCTGACGGTGATAGTTGATGACCAGGGGAACCTCTGTAAAGTTGTCGGCATACAGACGTGTGATCCATTCCATTGTGTTGGCCTTATACTCTACAGTCTTGTCTGTGATCGCATTGCCCTGCTCATAACATACGTTGTGACCTTCACCCCATTTGCCGAGGCCGTATGCATCAATGAACGCCGTGGTCTCGGCATTGTTGAAGCGCTGAGCGAAAGCTTTCACGAATTTCTCGTAATACTGACGCCATATCGGGTCCATGGCCAGCGGGGTCTTGCGGTCCGGGTAATTGTTATTCTCGAGCCAGTACTCGGCACCTGCATCGAACACGAACTGAGGAGTATTCTCTCTCTGGTCACGACCGTCGACTACTACGCGGAATGCGATGGGAAGTCCCAGTTCCTCGGCACGTTTTACAAGCTTGTAGATGGGATCGGAAGGATTTTCCCATGCATACACACCGTCCCGGGGATTGAGTGATTTCCAGCCCGTACGTATGTAGCACGCCGAGGCATAGTCACGGACATACACGTTCTTTCCGAGTTCAGACAGATAGAACTGTGTGTCGAAATAGGATGGATCGGCTGACCCGGAGACGTACATCACCCATCCGTTCATAGGATTGCGGTATACGTCCGATGTATTGATTGTAAGTTTCAGTTCGGTGTTGCCCGGAATCGAATCCTCCGATACACCGGATTTTTCATTGTCGTCGCCACAAGCGCCCATGGTGAGGGTAGACATGGCAAACAGACTTAATATCGCTTTGTTTCTGATCATAGCCGTAATTATTTTTTAGTAGCGAGGAATGTATTGTGTCTCAGGTCAAAGATAATGAGATTCGAACCTGAGGGCACCTTCATGTATGAGTTGCGGGTTTCTCCGTCCGATCCTCCGTGCAGTTCGAACACTTTGTTGAGTTCGGCTGCCAGATTCTGACGCTTACCCTCGGCAGTCAGTACACAGGTGAAACAGTACGAGTTGTTCTGATTGTAGCTGGTGCCGTTCTCATCTTTGAAGCTGTTGGAGATACAGAATTTCATGTCTCCGCCGAGTGTCTTGAGATCGTTTGTTGAACCGTCGAAGATGAATACCTGCGGGTCGGCAAGCGACTGTATCAGGTTCAGTTTCTTGGCGCCCCAGCCGGTTCCGCCGCCATAGGCCCACAGATCCGATACGGTGAGTGTCACCTCTGGATTAGCTTCGACTCCGTTGGGACGGAATGTGACCTCGAGAGGCTTCAGGTCGGTAGCCTCGGAATAGATGGTGGCAGTACGGTCGATCATATTGATGACTATACGGTACTCGCCTGAGGCCGGAACAGTCCATCCTCCCTTGGTCTCGTTCATCACTACAGGCATTGCCTCTCCGTCGGCGATTTCTGTCGAACCGTCTGCATTATGCAGATAGTAGGTCATTCCGTCATACAGGATCGGGATCTCAAGCTCACCCGGAGTCAGAGAACCCTTCCATGCGAACACGTTGTCGTTCTCATAAGTCCTGCTGATGGTTTCGGAAGCGGCTATTGCGTTACCGGCCACGGCCATCTCGTCGCAACTGAATATCTCGACATGTATAGGGGTGACCCGGGCGCTTGTCTTACGCACCTCCGGCATCTCGAATTCCGGTCCTCCGCTCCACTGGGCTATTACACGGAACTCGACGGTGAACACTTTGTTTACAGGCAGGGCCCAGCGCTCGCTGTACCAGTTGTTCAGCTGCTCGTGGGTGAAAGTAGCCGAGTATATGCCGGCCTCCTCGTCATAGCGGTAATCGAAACCTACTCCCGAGGTAATGACTGTTTTTGAGCCGAAACTGTTTCCAAGCACATCCAGCTCGGCTTTGTACATTGACATATAGTCATCTGACATAGGACGTGCGCCTGTCCAGGTGAAAACAAGAGCGGGCGACGTGAGGTTATCCTCGTCGATTTCCACCTCGGGAGTCTCGCACTGCAGCGTCATCGTCTCCTTCACCGGATCAATATCTGTGTCATACGGATCGTAGGTACAGGAGGTTGCCATGAGCAGTGCCGCGCCTGCGATCGCCGGTTGAATTTTATATATGAATTTCATGATTTTCAAGATTGATATATGATAGACAATCCATTATTTGCCATAACCGGGGTTCTGGGGGAACTCAACGTCACGGTTAGAGTCGATAATAGTCTTGGGTATGGGCCACAGGGCGTGATAGTCCTGTACCACATCCTTAAGTACGGTATTGTACTTCCTCACACGGTCAACATATTTGCCGGTTCTTACGAGGGTGAAACGGCGGCTCTCCTCTCCTACGAGCTCACGTATGCGCTCGTCAAGAAGGAAGTCCATATCCATCTGGGAAGCATTGATTGACGAAGCCTTGGCACGGCTACGTACCACATTGACCGCCTTGGCGGCATTCTCAGGATCGTTAAGGCCCAGATATGCCTCGGCCAACAGCAGATAGGTCTCGGCCAGACGGAATTTCATACGGTCACGGTAGCTGCCGGTATGGGTAAGATCATCGTCATGGGCAAAGAAGAACTTGGTGGGAGCCGGGAACAGCCATCCGTCCTGCCAGTACTTGTCGGTGATCTGGACACGCTGGCCACGGGTTGCATCGACATTTGACAGCCACTCGCGCTTGAAGTTATACTCCGAGTTACGTATGTCCGAATTCTCGAATATACCGTTGGGCATACCATCCTCGGGGGTAGCGTTGGTGTTTTGGGTTCCGATCCACCATTTGAAAGGTGCTATCTGACCGAGGCCGCGGCCTCCGTATTCCGAACTTACTACAAAGAACTGGTTGATCGAATGATACTGGGGGCCCCATTCACGGCGGGTCCAGTCATCGGAAGGTGTGCCGCCGCCCACCGTCTTGTATTCGAACTGCATTACCCAGATACTTTCCTTATTGCCGCTGGTACGGTTCTGGTTGTTCTCCACAAACATGTCATGGAAATAGTCGCCGCTCTTGCTGGCCTCCGCTCCGTAACGGGCCTTGACAAGTTCAAAATAACCGCTGTCGATGACATCCTGAGCGGCCTTGCGGGCCTTTTCGTACTCTTTCTGGCACAGATAGATCTCCGACAACAGGTGAAGTGCGGCCCACTTGGTCAGCTTGCCGGGTTTCACTGCATCAGGATTCGACGGCAGATTGTCGACACAGAACAGCAGGTCTTTGACGATATTTTCATATACCTCTTCCTTGGGGGTGCGGGTGAAGTTGAGCAGGAAGGGCTGCTGGATTTTTTCTACCCAGGGCACATCGCCATACAGATACAGCAGAGAGCGGTAGGCATAAGCACGGAAGAAACGGGCTTCGGCCTGATAAAGAGCCTTGTCGGTGGGATAGTCCCAGTTGTTGTTCTTTTCCGAATAGAGAAGTATCTCATTGGCCGAGTTGATCAGTGCATACGACCAGTTCCAGTACGACTCGATGAACAATGTGGAGGGAGTCATCGTGAGGTTGGCATAGTGTGTCAGAGAACCGTCCTTGGCACCGCTCTGGAACACAATGTCGGTTGCGATCTGCTGGGTGGCATAGGCACACGCGCCGTTGTGCATGAAAGCGCCGCTTTCACCCCAGGTGTTATACTCCGAGCGGGCGATTGAGTAAAGACCGGTACAGCCTACTTCGAATCCCATCGAGCTCGTATAGGTATTGTCAGGCGCGAGCTGACTCTTGAGATCCTCGTCAAGAAAGTCGGAGCATCCTGCAGTCACAGCCGCAAGAGCGACAATTGCTGAATGTTTTAATATCTTGTTCATGATGATTTACTTGTTTAGAATGTTACTGTGAGGCCGAGACGCCATGCACGCTGCATCGGGTATGAGGCAAACCATGTGTTGTCATAGTTGAGCAGCTGACGCATGTTGGAGAACACATGCAGATTGTCGACGCTCACGTTGACATCGAGACCCGACAGGCCGATCTTGCTGACCATCTCTTTCTGGAACTGGTAGCCGATTGTGATGTTCTTGATCTGTACATAGTTCTGCTTCTTGTAATAACCGTGACTGAAGGTCTTGGTGTAACCTGGTGACGGAACATCGGCATCGGGATGCTCGGGTGTCCAGTACTTGATGCCGTGTATATAGTTGGCTGTACCGAAGGTATACTGGCCGATGTCGGGAATATTGTCCGACATCCAGCGGCCGAACAGGCCGTAGAGTACTACCGATGCATAGAAGTTCTTATAGTTGAACTGATTGGACATCGACAGGGTGAACGAAGGCTGTTTGCTGCCTATTACCTTCATATCGTTTGAATCGATATAGCCGTTGCCGTCGACATCCTCAAGTCTGGCATCACCGGGCTGGGCGCCTTTCTGGTGGGCTACGGTGCTGCCGTTCTCATCAATATAGGTGTACTCGTCACCGGCCTGCCAGATGCCTATGTAGTTATAGTCATAGAATACCGACAGCGGCTTGCCTATGAACCACTTGTTGGACACGTCATCGATCTTGTCTCCGCGGAGGTCTACGATCTTGTCGCGGTTGAGGAAGAAACTCAGACTGGTATTCCAGTTGAAATCACGGTTCTGGATGTTAACCGTGTTAAGGGTGATCTCGATACCCTTGTTCTCGGTCTCACCGATGTTGTCCATGATGGTCTTGTAACCGTTCATGATAGGCACGGTGCGCTTCATGAGCAGATCCTTGGTACGCGAGCGGTAGATATCGATGCTGCCGTTGATGCGGCCGTTGAGGAAAGAATAGTCGATACCGATGTTGGCTGTATAGGTTGTCTCCCACTTAAGGTTGGGGTTACCTACACCGTCGGTCGACAGATAGGTTGAATTTACAGCCTGGGAACCGTCGCCCCACACATACTTGATACCGTTGTTGGTGTACAGACGGTCAAGTGTCATGTAGCGCGAGATGGCGTTGTTTCCGTTGGCACCGTATGACAGACGCAGTTTCAGCATGTTTATCCACGATGCGTTGTCCTTGAGGAACGATTCCTCTCCTATATGCCATGCCAGAGCGGCCGAGGGGAAGAACGCATACTTGTTGTTGGCTCCGAACACCGACGCTCCGTCACGACGTCCGGTCAGGGTCAGCATATACTTGCGGTCAAAGGTATAGTTTATACGTGCCATCATTGACATCATGGTCTCTTTCCAGTAACCCGAGCCGACCTTGATGTTTTTCTCTCCGTTGGCCATCGAATAGAAGCTCATGTCATCGTTGACGAAACACTCCGCGCTCTGTGACGTGCTGCGGTTTTCCTTGCCCTGCATCGAATACAGACCGGTGAGATCGATAGCGTGTCTGCCGAAGGTATTGGTGTACTTGACGATATTCTCCCATGTCCAGTCGGTGGTGCGTGAGGTGCTGATCGAGGCCGAGCCGTCGACTTTGAGACCTGTGGCGGTATCACGGCCATAATATGAACCGGTGAAGTTGTCACGGTAGTTGTAACCGATCTGCGATTTGAGGGTCAGTCCCTTGATAGGATTAATTTCGATGAATCCGTTTCCGAGAGCGTTGCGGCTGGTATTCTTGCTGTCGGCACGCACATTGCGCATCGGGTGGGGCAGATTCGAGTAATCCATAGGCTCGTCATAGTAGTTGCCGTTGTCGGCCATGAAGATACCATAGGGAGACTGTTTGATGGCATGCTCCAGGTTGGGGGTCATTCCTCCGGTCTCGCGGTTTACGAACTGACCTATCAGGCCCACGGTAAGCCACTTGTTGAGAACCTGGGTTATTGATGCATAGACATTGACACGCTCATAGTTCGAGTTATACACTACACCGGGCTGGTTAAGGTACGAGACAGCGGCAGTGTAGGTGGTCGCGTCTGTACCGCCGGAGATCGAGAGCTGGTGCTCGTGCTGGAACGAGGTGCGGAACACATCGTCCTGCCAGTCACGGGTTATGCCCGCGGCATAGTTGATGCGTTCACTGGCGCTGATCACCTGGCCATAGAGAGGATCGAGATCCACTCCGGTGAGCTTCTTGGTACCCAGGCGCCCCATATCCTGCTTGAAGCGTATGAATTCGTTCGGGCCCATGGTCTCGATGCGCTGCATCTCTGATGCGATGGCATAGTTGCCCTTGTAGGTTACCTTGGGAGCTCCTTTGGCACCTTTCTTGGTCTGGATCAGAATTACGCCGTTTGAACCGCGTGATCCGTAGATGGCCACCGACGAGGCGTCTTTCAGTACTGTGAGTGACTCGACGAGATTCGGATCGATATCGCTCATCGATCCCTCGTAGGGTATGCCGTCAAGGATCACAAGGGGGCTGTTGCCGCCAGACAGTGAATTGGTACCGCGTATCAGCAAAGACTGGTTTGAACCGGGCTTGGCATCACCGGTGGTAATCGAGAAACCGGCAACCTGACCTACGAGACGGTCCATAAGGTTGGCCGACGAAGACATCCTCAGTGTCTTCTCATCGACAACGGTAAGACCTCCGGTAAGGTCCTTTTTCTTTACCGAACCGTAACCTACGACAACAACCTCTTCCAGATTGTTGGTCGACTCGGCCATTACGATCTGCATGGCTCCGTCACCTTCCACTCTGACAGTCTGTGGAGCATAACCCACGTAGGATATCTCGAGTTCCTGACCCTTGGCTGCAGGCAGCTGGAAGTTGCCGTCAAAGTCGGTCATCGTACCCTCACCCTTTCCCTTGAGGACGATCGCTGCGCCGACGAGAGGTTCCCCCGTCTCATCGACCACTTTTCCTGTGATGACTTTGGCGGCGTCTAAGTTTTTTGGAGTCTTTCCTTTGGGGAACAATGTCACCTGACGGCCGAATACACGGTACTCCAGACCTGCTTTCCGGCTCATCTCGGCAAGGATGTCGTCGACGCTCTTACCGTCATAGCTGATGTCAATTGTCTTGCCTGTCATACTGTTGGCACCCTCGGCGTATACAAACATGTAATCGCTGTGTTGTTCGATGTACCTCAGCACATCGCTCACTGAGTGTCTGTCGGACTTCACGGCCGCTGTATCCTGTGTCCCCTGCATCACACCTGCGTCGGCGGCCAGAGCCGGCGACGGCATGACAAGTGTGCCGCAGAGCCACAGCATTCCGATGCCGATAGCCCTGTTGAAATTGGTTTTCATGATTTTTATGATTGGTTAGAAATTAAAGTTGATCTCACTGTCTTATCTGTGTGAGCCGGAAAGTATTGCCGTCCGGCAGAACCTCTATTTCCATAGGGATGATGCTTGCCAGTACGTTGAGCACTTCTTCGATGTCTCCCTTGAGATCAAGACAGCCATACAGACGGCTGTTATGGATCGACGGATCGATCTCGATCTCCACATTGTAGTAAGTGCTCAGGCGGGGTGCTATCTCGCCGAGGGTGAGATTCTCGAGTATCAGTCCTCCCTCGGTCCAGCTCGTGTAGAGCGATGTGTTGACGTTGGTCATCTCGTCTATGGCACCATCGCGTATTGACAGCCTGTGCTCGGGGCGCATCTTTACCCGCTCTTCTCCGTCGGTAGTGACTGCCACACTACCCTCCAGAAGTACGACGCTCGCCTCGTCAGGATTGTAATTGGATATACTGAATGTTGTTCCGTAGACCTGTACATTGAAACCCTCCATGTTTACCACAAACGGCTTCCTGACATCTTTGGCTACTTCGAAGTAGACCTCGCCGCTTGCCCATACATTACGGGTGTCTCCCACAAAACGCGAGGGATATCTCACCTGTGACCGGGAGTTGGCTATAAGCCTGGTACCGTCGGGAAGTACCAGTGTCATGCGTTGTCCCGTGGGAACTGTCATCTCGTTGTAACCATACCCGGCTGCGCTCCCTTCGGCGTACTGTCCGGCAGACTCCGGCCGGCCGTCATGCCGCCATGTCTTCACGATGACGGTAAAAGCCACAGCCATACATGCCGCTGCCGAACACAGCGAGATCAGCCTCCACCGGCGGCGCGATCTCATAAGTCCTTCCTGCAGCACTTTCATATGCGTCATCAAGGTGATTCCGGATGTATCGGCATCCGGAATCTCGACCTTTTCGAAATAACGGTCAAGACACTCGTCACACTGCGCGTCTGACAGCTCGGGATTGTAATGTTGGTCGTTGTTCATTGTTTCAGTTTCTTACGGAGTTGATCCATGGCATATGCCACGTGATAGTTTACTGTCGACAGCGAGATCTCAAGTACCTCGGCTATCTGTTTATATGGCATTCTCTCAAGCTTGGCCAGAAAGAACACATGTTTGCACTTTGGGGGTAATGTCTCGAGTACCCTGTCGACGGCTTCCTGCTGTTCATGGCTGAGTATGCTTTCATCGGTTGACTCGATTGACGGGATAGTGAAACTTTCGACATCATCGATCGACACAAACTTCGGCCCTCCCGAGTCGGAGCGCAGCTTTGACATAGACCTGCAATAGGTGATACGCCTCAGCCACTGCTCCATGTACTTAATCTTTATAAGCTCTTTTCGCGACTTCCACACCTGCAGAAATACATCGCTCACCACCTCCTCTACATTCTCCTTCGAACCTAACATCGACATGGCATACAGGTACAGCTTCTGTGACCACTGACCCATGAAACGGTCAAAGGCACGTTCGTCACCCTGGCTCAGACGATAAAGCATATTCTCCGGGTTGTCGGCTATTGTTTCCATTATTCAGAGGGTGTTGAATTTTGACTGCAGGTTCCTTGAACACAATCTTTTTTACCCTAAAAATTTACCCCACAACTATAAAACTAATACCTTTTTACCCTTGTGTATGTATATTCCTTTTTCGGTCGGACATTCTTTAAGCTTCATACCCTGGAGGTTGTACCACGACTCGTCGGTAACGGTCTTGTCCGAAATGACATCATCCACCCCGGTGTTCGTGTTGACAACAGCAAGAGCGCCGTTGCTTGTGCCGGCCGTGCGAGTGTCACCGAGCTGGTCAACAGCACAGTCGACACTGAAATTCCAGGACTCAGCCGCAACGATCGATGCGATATCGTCGGCGGCCATACCCTCCTTGAACTTTACAGGTGTCAGAGTTCCATCCTCAGCAAGTACATTGGAGCCGAAAACAGTCTGATAATTGTTCGCGGCACTGATATCGTCGGTCTCTGCTTTCGAATATCCGTCAGCGACATTACCTATAAGGTTGTTGCCCTGAAAAATGTAATCTGAGGTCGAGGTAGCTCCGCTTATAGCCGGTGCATCTTCGCTGGAGACTATGATCGAATTGGCGACTTTCAGCATCGCTACCGTTTTGGTAAATATCTGCTCACCTCCGGTCGAGATATTACCCGCAATCGTCGACGATACGATATTCAACGCATTATCATAGTTACCTTTGTCATTCATGTATATGGCACCACCTTCCGGTGCCTCGTTCCCGATGATTGTGGAGTTGATTATATTTACAACCTGAGCATTACGGCCATAGATCGCACCGCCACAGTTCGATGATTTGTTGCCTGAGAACATACAGCGGTCAACTACTAATTTTGACATCTTTGACCAATTGCCTTCCGTATTGTAATATACTTTGATAGCGCCTCCGTCAGTACCTTCGTTTCCTGTAAACGAGCAGTCCCGTACCAGACAGTTGACTTTGTTCAGAGACAGAGCTCCGGCCATGGCATTTCCTCCGGTCCCCTGGCAGATATTGTTACGGAAGTTACAGCCTGTGATCTCGACATGTCCGCTGAACCATATATATATTGCCGATGGACGGCCTGGTTGCCAGTTTGTGTCATCGTTTTTCCACTCACCTTTGGTTATGAAATTCTCGAAATCGATATTATCAATATAGACAGCACGGTTCGTGACATTGGTACTGTTAAGCTCGGTGTTGTCGCATATAAACAGAGCACCGTTGGTACGCCCCTGATTCACGCCGTCAAATACCGTACGGCCCGATTCGGCCGGCAGACCTGTTGACGGATCGTAACCTCCCTTGAATGTCACACCCGACCGGCAGATGAACACTGTCTGGTTGAATGTATATTTTCCTGTCGAGAAGAAATAAGTCTCTCCGGTATGGGCATCGTTGACCTCGGTCTTGGGAATATCACCGTTAGCCTTAAAATAGAACTTCATGTGAGCATAATACTCCGGCAGTCCCATGGCGTTCTCCCAGGTAGAACCATCTTTCGTTCCGTTACCCTCGGGGGTGATAAAGAAATCGGTTGCAAGCATAGAGCAAGGTCTCATGCTTGCTCCGAACAGGAGTAAATGTTTAATCATCGGTAATATATTAAAGATTTTAAATAATT
>CAJUBL010000032.1 GCA_910584665.1 uncultured Muribaculaceae bacterium
CGAACCCCAATCGTTGGAACCGGAATCCAATATTCTATCCATTGAACTACGGAGGCTTATATCGTAACCTATGATTACCCTATCGCGAGTTACACCGCAAAGGTACAAAATCTTTTCGGTATAACGAAATTTTTATTTTTTTTTCGCGATCCGATTATTTTTAAAGCACAGATACAGATTACGCAGATTTTTCTTCATACGGAGAATAAATTTAACGCAAATTACTGATTTTTTGAGAGAAGCTGTCGGATTTATATTGTCCGGACCGGACTAATTACTATATATTTTTGCGTAATTCGCGTAATCTGCGGTTTATTTCCCTGCCGACCGGATTCTTTCCGATCTGCGTAATCTGCGCTTTATTTCCCTTGCCTTTACATAGGAAAAACCGGCAGATCTTCAAGAAACCGATGAGTACCGGTATTATGATCAATCTCACAACAATAAGTCTGCATGCCGTTCGAGACTGTCAGAAACGGAGCTCTCAGAACAAGATTGTAACGCAGTATCTGCTCGAACACACTCCTGGTTACCGGTACCGTTGCCGCCTTGTATTCAACTATCATCCATGGCTTTCCCTCGCGATCATAGACCACAGTGTCACAGCGTCTTGCCGTACCGTTAAGCGTCACCGAGACTTCGTTACCCATAAGCCCCACAGGATATCCCCTGAAGGCTACGAGAAAATGAACAAAATGCTGCCTCACCCACTCTTCGGGTGTCAGCGCCACAAGACGTCGCCTCAACGGATCAAGCACCTTACGTGTGTGATCCACTGTCACAATATGCAGCGGGGCGGGAGGCAGGTTCAACTGTCGCATCAGAAAAATGATTTCTCGGTTAAAAAAAATATTTGTAAATTTACAACAAAAACAGGAATTGCCATAATTCAGCAACCAATTTATTGTCGAACCCATCCCAAACTACAACATACAGTCATGGCCAGCGAAACAGTATCGTTTGCATCACTAAAGACTCAGCTTACAAAAGGAACCCCGGCTCCGGTTTACCTGTTACATGGCGAGGAGGGTTATTTCATTGACGAAATTCTCAAGCTGGCCGAACGCCTCATTCCCGAGGCCGACCGCGACTTTGACCTCTACACGCTATATGCTCCGCAGATTACCCCCGATGACGTCATGACTACCTGCAGACGTTACCCTATGATGGCACCACGCCAGGTAGTTATAGTCAAGGAGGTCCAGGCTCAGAAATCCGCCTTTGTCAAAGCATTGAAAGACTACCTCGAATCACCGTCCCGGTCGACCACACTTTTTCTGGCCTGCCGTGGCGAGACATTCAAGGGCACTGACGTGTTGAATGCTCTGAGGAAAGGCGGCGGCGTAGCCTTTGAATCAAAAAAAATGCGTGACGGAGCTTTGGCCTCAGCCATACAGGAGCATCTGAAAAACAACGGTCTCTCGGTCGATCCCAAGGCACTGTCAATGCTTACAGACTTTGTCGGAACTGATCTGTCACGTATCTACAACGAGATTGACAAGCTATCCGTAACTCTGGGTTCCGGAGCTATGGTAACACCCGAAGCCGTAGAACGTAATATCGGTATCAGCAAAGACTACAACAACTTCGAACTCGTAGCCGCCATCGCCTCACGCGATACTGCCAGAGCCATGGCAATCGTCGACTACTTCAAACACAATCCCAGGAAATTTCCGCCCCAGCCTCTCACTCCGATCATCTTCAACCTGTTCTCAAATATACTCATTGCCCAGTATGCCGACGACAAGAGCGAGCGGGGACTCATGGCCGCACTCGGTTTCAGATGGCCCGCCCAGCTCAAGGATGTGAATGCCGGCCTGCGCAACTACCGCCCCGCCCAGGTTGTAGAGATACTGTCCGCCCTGCGTGAGTTTGACGGATTCAGCAAGGGTAATGGCAGCCGCATGAATCCACACGATCTTCTTCAGGACGTCGTATTCCGCATCCTCACCACCGGCGGACGGCTTTAACACAACAGAACAATGTCCCGGAAGATCCTTGCCGATATTCCGGGACATGAATAAATATCTGTCAGATAATCCTGCAGGCACCATGTCTCTGGATACAGATATATTACGGCGCCGTCATCAGTCATCAAGGCTCATTTCGTCAAAGCCTTCGAATTCATCTTCATTATAACCCTCCGATCCATAAAATTCCTCGTCAAAGTCTTCCGTCACCGCTGCAGCGGCCTTGGCATCACTCATCGCATCAAACTCCTCGATATCCATATTCTGGACCGGAGCAGTGCCACGGGACAATGTGCACAACGGATCCTTGAGACTCTTTCCGGTAATCATCTCCTTCATCTCAATATAGAACGAACGGTCTGTCATATAATCAAATGTATAGATAAGTCGCTGACCCTCATCCTCAATAAAATCACTAAGAACACTCTCGTCCATAAGATATACATCCTGATCGCTGTCCGACCCCATATCCTCGAGTGTTATCTCCCGTTCCTTTTCCCAGTTATTATCACAGAGAAAGAACGAACACATCTGATTCTTGTCATATCCGACACTCTCACCTATGATGTTTTTCAGGTCAAGAAACGTCATATCGGCGTCAATCTGAATCTCTCTGCGGAAGTTATCGACTTCGTCCGAAACTATGCGAAAATTAAATATCATAATTATATAACTTTTGTCATTAGAATGATACCGTTCTGCTTCATCCGGCATTCAGGTTTGTAAGTGCGAATATAAATCAAAAATCCCGTTTATGACACATATCATACACTTTTTTTTCAAAAAAAATAATTAAACACAGACGGCTGCCCGCATATGGGCAGCCGTCCGGCGGTGTGTTTTTCAATAACGTAAGTGTGTGTATTCCCTGGTATTTTATCTTAATTCATTATAGTTCAATTAATTCTATCAACACATGAGTTCTTATTATTCCGGTGTCACCCATCTGTATTTATAATGTATCTGACGCGGATATCACCGGACTGCAATCATCTGTAGTCGGCAAGCATTACCTGAAGTTTCTGACGGGCAAAGAATATACGGCTCTTGATTGTTCCCAGCGGAAGCCCCATCTTCTCGGCGATCTCATTATACTTATAGCCTGCTACGTGCATCGAGAATGGAATACGGTAATCATCGCTGAATGTATTGATGGCAGCAGTAATCTCACGTGCTGCCATTGATCCTTCGGGTGAATCAATACCTGAGTCCTGCGGCAGATTGAGATGATACAGATCCTCGGTCTGGTCTATAATCGTAGCCGAGCGTACAACCTTACGGTAGTTGTTTATAAAAATATTGCGCATGATGGTGAATACCCATCCTTTAAAGTTGACATTGTCGACATATTTCTCCTCGTTGTCGAGTGCTTTCAATGTTGTATCCTGTAACAGATCATAAGCATCATCACGATTGCTGGTCAACAGGTATGCAAAGTTAAGCAGGTTGCTCTGCAGATCAAGAAGCTTGGCTTGGAAATTTTTTGAACTCATAATTGAAACGTTTTAAGGTTATTGTTTATATGTTTTATGTTACAGTCTTATTACATTCACGTTGCAAATATACAACATGTTTACAATTCACAAAAATTTTTTCGTAATTTTTTTGAAAAAAAATCGTAACAATTTCGCAATACCAAATTAACAACCTGTAAATAAAGCTGTTATATACATAATAACGTTTCAATTTTAACTAAACAGCTCAAGACAAGTCACAGCAATATTACACCGGCACAACAAAAAAACAACCGGCAGCGCATTACAACAGGCCTAATTGTAACACAAACGACATCATCATATATCCAGAGACCGCCGTTCAAACGCATCAATAAAACTTCCGGGAGTAGAATTATACACACAGACCCCCCTCTCTCTCGCCCACCATGCTATCTCATGATATGCCTTGAATGCGACATAATAACTTAGGAAAAGACTATGGAGCCGGACATCGGCATACACCGCTTTCACACGTTCACGCTCATGACTGTTGTCGGCATAATAATGAGGCAGATTCGTTACCACACGGTTCTCATCATCGACACTCAGATTCCGGGTCCAGGAATGATCAGCGCCCACAAGATATATCTCACGGTATTCGAGCCATATACCCAGCATTACAGACGGTATCAGAACATTGCGCGGACGGGGCATTCCGAGTCTGAGGCTGAATGCGAGACGCGACAGCCAACGCCACCCTTCGATCCCTACAGCATTATAACGTACTGTCTTTATATTGCTGTTATCTATGAGACGGGCCATTTTTTCAGCTCTGCACGGAACGAAAAGAACCATAGGCCAGTCGACCGACGACAATGCCGACAGCATACTGCCCACATTGGCATCGTCAGTGGCACGGAAAAAATGCGGGTCGGCTATAGTATAATAACGGGGCCTCACCTGAAAGAATTCAGGTGTATTGGCCGCATAGTTCACAGCCATACAGTCGCTCTGCATCAACGCCGGCATATTGTCGTCCAGAACATTACGCAACGACGGACCGTTACCCATGATCACAAGACGGCGACGACCGCACTCAGCCGTCGCCCTCACTCCCGAACGACGTGACTGGACAAGTAGCTTTGCGATGCTTAAAATCGAATCGGTAAACTCAGAGACTTGACTCATCATATATATGATTACGCAGATAATCCGTAACAGCAACCGGTGTCACCCCCGTGAGTTCCAATACAGCCCTGCCGTCATATGTCACAGTCGACAGTTCATGCTCTAGCCGGGCGGTCGTAAACATGGTTACAGGAAGATAATCGCCTATTTTTGCAAGCAATCTGGCCTTTGACTGAGACACAGTATATATACGCTTATGGTCAAGCCGCCATGCAATAGCCTCGGCAAGGTCATGACGCGTAGGATCGGTACCGTCAGTAACATTATATACACCGCCTGCAGGAAGATGAATCAGCCTTGCGACAATATCGGCGAGCTGTGAGGCATGCACGACACTGACACGCGCCTCGTTCCCCGACACGTGCCGATACGTACCTCGGTATATGCGGTTGACAAGCCGGCGCATCTCCCCCTGCATACCGGTACCTACAACATGCGCGGGACGTAATATATACAACAGCACTCCGTTGTCACGGCACCAGCGCCCGAGGTAGTCTTCCACAGCAAGTTTCGCACGTCCGCAGACCGTGTCAGGACATGGCTTCGTCTGTTCATCGGAACGGCCGCCAGGGCTACTGCCATAAACAGCCGCACCTGATATATAAACCATGACATCGGGGGGAGTCAGCCTCATCGACCCGGTAAGTCCGGCGGCAAGCGCCAGCGCTCTGCTTTCATCCAGTTCCCCGTCATCGACATCGGTCCCGTCACAATGTATCGCAACCTGCATTGGCTCCGGCAGATCAACAGGGCACGACGCTATATCGGCTCTGATACCGGCCATATCTCCGGTGCCAAGCATCCACACCCGTGGAGAGTCCGCATGCCCGGCCGCTCCCCACGTCTGCCGGGAGACCGCCCTGTACAGATACTTGGCCAGAAAATCATCGGCACCAGATATCAAGACATTATTGATCAGCATTCCTTAGTTTATCTTATCATTAAAAATACGTTCCATGACACGCTTTGAAAGATTCCTGAAATCACGGGTCTTCATAAATCCGGAGATAGACTCCACATGTCTCATTCCATGCAGATCGGTACCCAGAAAATCCACAAGCCCGTTATCAAGCATCCAGCAGGCGGTCTGTCTGATCTCCTTTCCATAGTACCCCGCGAAACTGAGAAGATTACACTGCATGAACAGGCCCGATTCATGAAGCCGGCGGTAACGCGTCGGAGACGAATGATAATACATATACCGCTCCGGATGGGCAAGCACAGGTCTGAATCCCCTCACAGCAAGGTCAAAAAGCAATTCGTCTATATTCCACGGCTCGACATTGAAAGCATTCTCCACAAGCAGATATCCCCCCGGTAAAGGCCGCACCATATTCTCGCCAAGACACTTTACAAAAAAACTGTCCAGACGGTATTCTCCCGAAGGGGGTATCAGCTCGATACCGATACCAGCCTGACGGGCACCGGCCGCCAGGGCCCCGAAAGCGGGATCGATGGTGGCCGGTGTGTTTTCATATGTATCTTCGGTTACATGGGGCGTCATCACGATTCGCCTCACACCCCACTCCTCCATGAACCTCAGCAGTCTGACCGACTTTTCGACATCAGGCGATCCGTCATCGATTCCGGGGGTCAGATGGCAATGTATATCGGTCGTGAAAGGCAATTTTGCGGGGTCCGTTCTCCTGAACCAGTGAAACATGTCCGGACTGACGATTTCAGGACACTCAGTTTTTTTCCGAAGTCTTGGGAGGCATGATCGACAATGTCGACGACACGCGATAAACGCCTGTGACAACCTTCTCTTTTGTCTCCTTGTCTTCCTTAGTGACAGTACATGTGAAATTGAGAGACTGCTGACCTCCCCACGTACCGGTCATCGAGAAATCGGTTATCTTGTAATCCGGATAGGACGTTCCGCCAATCTTGGGGATGATCTCATCTGAGACAGCCGAGTAGCTGTACGGACTGACTGTGAACGGAATCTTCTCAAAAGTCATGTTGAGGGCAGGCATACCTTCGGCAAATTTCGCACCGAATGCACCTACAGTAGCCGTCCTAGTATCAGAAAAGAACTGTATACCGTAGAAAGATGACATGTCATCGTTGACATATGTCTTGCCATCCTGATCCACTACAGTGGTCGTACCCCAGTAATAGGCCGGGCTATAAATGGCCCGCACCGTATATTCTCCGTCTATATCATAGCTGAGGTTAAGCATAGGGAACGCCTGAGAACCCATGTAACGGCTGTAATACTCAAAATTGAGGTTGGTCACTGTGTGACTCATACCTGCGACCGTCGTTGTATAAGAAGGAACCCGCATCACCATAGCCCCCTGCTCGTTGTACGTATAGCGCTGATCTTTGATCTCGAGCGACATCATTGTATTATCCGGCATCTTGAGATTGCGTATCACAAGAGATAAAGTTCCATTGTCTATATTGTTATTTACCTGATAGGTAGCTCCGGTGCTCATGACACTGCTGCCTGTCGCAGTCTCTACCACAAGACTCTGTATATAAGGAGTAAACTCCTGGGTTATAGTGTTTGATGTTTCACCCAGGCAGGAACTGAGTCCCAGAACTACCATTACCGAAAATAAAAGTCTGAAAAGTTTCATCGATTGAGATTGAAATAAAAATGGTTATGTAATTATCTGTTTAGTTTACAAAACATCAGGCCCGATGTGCGGCCGGCGTGTTCAGCTATGCTATATAACGTCCTGTATGATGTGAATATTACTGGCAAATGATTAAAAAAAGTTACCGCGAATCTATATCCACGCCAAGCGATACTCCTACTGTAAGCGGCGCACCACGCTGGACAAATTCATTACCTATTGACTTAAAATAGAATGTTGAATATTTTACGCGGTTGAGATTCTCACCCCACAACCTCAGAGTGAAAATACCCGAAGTTGCCGAAGCCGACAGCTGCACAGGCGCATAAAACGGCTGGGAAGCGGTATTATCCTCATTCCAGTATATACGGCCCACGCCCCTCACACCCGCAACGATCTGGATACGGTCTATATGCCAGGACGGTATCGAACTGTCAAACCTTACCGCACCATAGAAAGTGTTGAGCGGCGCGTATGGAACAAAACGGCGGCTATAGTCATGAATACCGTCATTATAATCGACAAAACGTGCATCGGCATGACCCCACGAGACATTGAATATCCAATGGGAAGACATATGATATTCCGCCGACAGTTCCGCGCCTATGCTTCGCGTCCTGCCGGCGTTATCCATAATACGACCGGTCGTGGTGCCGTCGGGAAAACGCGTCAGCTGCTGGTTACGGCAGTCGATATAGAATACCGATGCGTCTGCCGAAAGCCGGCCGCCCAGCATCGAAAAATGCCCTCCGACCTCATAGTTATAACTCTCCTCCGGTTTATAACCCACTATCTCACTGATATCATATCGTGCGGTAATGCCCATTATCTCCATCAGTTTCTGCTGAAGAAAATCACTGAACATCTGGGTATTGAAACCACCAGGTTTATACCCCTTGGAAAACGATGCATACACATTGCCGGCAACATTGCCCTGAAGACCGTACATGACGGAGACCTTCGGCAACAGTTCCACATATGTATGTGACAGCACGCCTGACTCGTCAAGATCCACCACCGTTGTCTCAGGGTCGAGCAAGGGATCATCCCTTCGATATGCCGTGTAGCTTGTCCTGACATAACTGTGATAGTCAAGACTCGGCCTCTCTATCTCCAGACGCAGAGCGCCGGCAAAGGTAAATCGGCCGAGTCTGTACGTACTGTTGTGATATATGCCTATGCCCCGGGTGGGGTGAGAGAAATCACTGTTAAGCACAAATGACGGTTCGTCCCATCGGGTCTCACGGTAAGAATTCATCTGGTTAGGATACTTCAGGATAAGCTCATCTATTCCCTCCTGCATGAATGTCACAGGCGCCCTCATGGACGTATGACGGGTAAAACCGAACAGACCGGCAAGAAAATCATATCGTCCGCCACGGCGGTCAACAATAAAATCCTGCGTGACTGACGTCTCACGTCTGCGCTGGGTAAGAGTGAAATAGCTTGCCGGCAGAAAATCCTGATCAAGCGTCATATTGTCATCAATATGCTGGACCGACGTCACCGACGTCACCGACCACTGTCCGCGGCGCCATGCCGCTGTCAGACCGTTCAGCCACGAGTTACGACGATAGAAGCAGGTATCGTTATAGGCAATCATACCGGTCCCGAACGACTCGTAAGGATATCCGCTCTGACTGTTATGATAGAAACGGCCGGTGTTCTCGACACTCCAATCCCTATAAGGGCGCCAGACAGCCTTATACCATGCGCTCCACTGCTTCTCTCCACCCACAAGACGGCCGTTGTGCCCGTTGCGGTAATAACCGTCACTCCCGGCAACAGTCGTACCGGCTGCCCCCCCGAATTTATCACCGAATCTATGGTACGCGCCTACCGACGCCCTGTAGCTCCCGTACGAACCGCCATCGGCCTTGAGCCTTATACCGGAATATTGCAACGGAGACAGCGTGGTGATATTGATAAGACCGCACATAGTATTACGTCCGTACATGGTGCTCTGCGGACCACGTATCATATCCACTCTCACCATATCATCAAGGTCGAAATCATAATTGTCCTTGTTCAGTACCGGAATATTGTCTACAGTCAGTCCTACAGCCGGCTGGTCAATACGGGCTCCGATACCACGCACATATATCGACGATGTGATACGCGAACCGTATCTGGGCATATAGAAATTGGGGACAACATCACTTATCTGATGCATGTTAACAATACCGCAGCGTGCGATTTCGGGAGCACCTATGACCGTTGACGACAACGGCTTGCGGCGCAACTGCGATCCTATCTTGACCGCCGTCACAGAGACCTGCGGCAACGACAGCACCGTATCGGCACGTACCGCTGCCGGCTCCGGAGCCTCGCCATCGCCACGTGCGGCATACACACAGCATGACAGCATCACAATATATAATAACAGTCGCTTCACGCCACAAAGATACGAATAAGTCGAGAGAAAAGAGCAAGCTTGCCTGAACTTTTCCGAGCGAAAGTATCTAAGACAAAGTCAAAGATACGGATAAGTCGAATATAAAACCAAACTTGTTTGGGGGTTATTGAGCGTGAGTATCTTGGGCGAAGCCAAAGATACGGATAAGTCGGGAGCAAATCAAAATTTATTTTGAATTTGCCGAGCGTGAATCACTCATCCGTCAGTCATCCGGCGCAATTTAATTTTTTTAAGCAAAAAAAGAACTGATTTATTGCCATATGTGCCGAAAATTTGTCTAAATTTGTAGCCTCCAATAGACGGTCAGCCGGAACCGGTGTCATACAATGACACTCAAAGTAGAGAATTTTATTTATAAAACACTGAATTTTAACATTATTCATCAACTATTTTTATTAGAAGAGAGTTCTATTGATTAATTGATCTAACCCATTTTACGCACACTTTGCCATCATGGAAACGAACGAAAAGAAAACAAAACGCCCACGCATCACCGTGAGCCGCAATGCCGACGACAGCGATGCCGCCTCGCATGACACCTCGAGATTTGAACGAGTGAATTACAATCGCCAGCCTACAACGGGCGACAGCAACAACAACAGTGAAAGTGGACAGACTTCCTATCAGCCACGTCAGTACAACCGCCAGGGAGGTTATAACAACCGTTATAACCAGGGTGGCGGATACAACCGGCAGCAAGGAGGGTACAACCGTCAGCCCGGCGGATACAATAACCGTTACAATCAGGGTGGCGGATACAATCGCCAGACCACAACGGGCGACAACAACAATGACGGCGAAGGCGGCCAGACCTCCTATCAGCCACGTCAGTACAACCGCCAGGGAGGTTATAACAACCGTTATAACCAGGGTGGCGGATACAACCGGCAGCAAGGAGGGTACAACCGTCAGCCCGGCGGATACAATAACCGTTACAATCAGGGTGGCGGATATAACAACCGCTACAACAACTATAACCAGCCTGACTATAACAACCCGACCGACACAACGGCTGACGGCCATACTGCCGAGGGTAGCGAAAACGCACGGCAGCATACTCAGGAAGGCGGATATCAGCATCGTCCATACAACAGGCAGCAAGGAGGGTACAATAACCGGCAGCAGGGCGGCTATAACAACCGACAGCAGAACGGATACAATAACCGCCAGCAGGGTGGCTATAACAGCCGTCAGCAGAACGGATACAGCAATCAGGGCGGTTACAATAACAACCGGTTCAATAAAAATAACCAGGCCCCGCGTCCCGGAAAGAGTTTCACTCCGCGCCCGAGACGCATCGAGTACGAGATGCCTATCCCCGACCCCAACGAACAGATACGCCTCAACAAATTCCTTGCCAATGCGGGACTCTGCTCACGCCGCGAAGCCGACGAATACATACAGCAGGGACTCGTCAAGGTCAACGACAAGGTTGTCACAGAACTCGGAACCAAGATATCCCACAACGACACCGTCGAGTATAACGGCAAGGCGGTGGCCCTTGAGAGCAAATGTTACATCCTGCTCAACAAGCCCAAGGACTGCGTGACCACCAGCGACGATCCGAACGGCCGGCTGACAGTGATGGACCTCGTTAAGGGAGCGTGCGAGGAACGGATATACCCGGTAGGACGGCTCGACCGCAACACCACAGGAGTACTGCTGCTGACCAACGACGGTGATCTCGCATCAAAACTCACACATCCGAAGTTCATCAAGAAGAAAATCTACCACGTGTGGTGTGACAAAGACATCAGCGAGGACGACATGCAGCGTATCGCCGACGGCATTGAGCTTGAGGACGGACCCATCCACGCCGACGCCATAAGCTACGCGACCGAGACCGACCGCAACCAGGCAGGCATAGAGATCCATTCGGGCCGCAACCGCATCGTACGCCGCATATTCGAAAGCCTCGGCTACCATGTCACCAAGCTGGACCGTGTATACTTTGCAGGTCTCACCAAGAAAAATCTGCCCCGCGGACGCTGGCGTTACCTCACTCAGGAGGAAGTCAACTTCCTGCGCATGGGTTCGTTTGAATAAAACATCTAATTTAACGATAATGAAAAGGACAAAAATTGTCGACATATATGCCGGTGCCAAGCCTGTAGGCTCGGAGGTAAGCGTGATGGGATGGGTCCGCACTCGCCGCGGCAACAAGCATGTACAGTTTGTAGCTCTCAACGACGGATCAACCATCAGAAATCTCCAGATCGTTTTAGACATGGAGAAATTTACCGACGAACAGCTCAGGCCCGTCACCACAGGCTCGGCCATCCACATAGAAGGCATCCTCGTGGAATCGATGGGCAAGGGACAGAGCATCGAGATCCAGGCAGAGAAACTTGAAATATTCGGTACAGCCGATCCCGACGAATACCCGCTCCAGAAGAAAGGACACACTCTGGAATTTCTTCGTGAGAAAGCCCACCTGCGCCCGCGCACCAACACTTTCGGAGCCATACTGCGCATACGCTCGGCTCTGGCCTTCGCCATCCACAGGTTCTTCCAGGAGCGCGGTTTCTTCTACCTCAACACCCCGCTCATCACTGCAAGCGACTGCGAGGGGGCCGGAGCAATGTTCCAGGTAACCACACTTCCGCTCAACGAGCTTCCCCGAACAGAGGACGGCTCCATTGACTACTCGGCCGACTTCTTCGGCAAACAGGCAGCCCTGACCGTATCCGGCCAGCTCGAAGGTGAGCTCGGAGCCACAGCATTAGGTGCCATATACACATTCGGGCCCACATTCCGCGCCGAGAACTCAAACACGCCACGCCACCTGGCCGAGTTCTGGATGATAGAACCCGAAATGGCGTTCTATGACATCACCGACAACATGCAGCTCGCCGAGGACTTTGTGAAATACTGCATCCGATACGCTCTCGACAACTGCCATGACGATATAGAATTCCTGTCTTCGATGTATGATAAGGAACTTATCACACGTCTGGAGTCGGTTCTTGCCGACAGCTTCGTAAGACTCACCTACACCGAGGGTGTGGAAATTCTCGAGAAGAGCGGCAGGAAATTCGAATTTCCGGTATACTGGGGTGCCGACCTTTCCAGCGAACATGAGAGATACCTTGTCGAGGAACACTTCAGACGTCCGGTGATCCTTACCGACTACCCCAGGGAGATCAAGGCTTTCTACATGAAGCAGAACGAAGACGGCAGGACCGTACGCGCCATGGATGTGCTCTTTCCTCAGATCGGTGAGATCATAGGTGGCTCAGAACGCGAGGAAAGCTATGAGAAACTCATGGCACGTATAGAGGAACTCGGCATACCGATGAAAGACATGTGGTGGTATCTTGACACCAGGCGTTTCGGTACCGTACCACACTCGGGATTCGGCCTCGGCTTCGAACGGCTCGTGCTGTTCGTGACCGGTATGACCAACATACGAGACGTTATCCCGTTCCCGCGCACACCAGGCAACGCCGAGTTCTGATCCTGATGATACCATACTTAAAAAAGTCCCGCGGCTGACTGTCACGGGACTTTTTGTATCACATAGGCAATATTTCAGATTCCCTGACGTTCTTGCAATAGACAGGAGTGCTCAGCGGACATCCTGTCATCATAACATCCGAGATATAAATCAATCATAATGAAACTTGTCAGATACCTGTCATTCATCACCCTTTTAGGTTTAATAAGCAGTTGCTCATCTCATAACCAGCTGTCATACTTCAAAGACCTCCCGTCCGATCAGGCCGAGATAATAAGACAGACACTCGACTCAGACTATTCACTTAAAATACAGCCGGACGACGAGCTGCTCATTACCGTCACATCACTCGAACCGTCGGCCACAGCTATGTTCAACCTGCCGATGGCCAATATAGCCACACGCGGCACCCAGCAGGTCACCGGCAACGTAGCCATGATGACATACATCGTCGACAAGGACGGCAACATACGTTTTCCGCTGTTAGGACAACTGCATGTGGCAGGCATGACAACCAAGGAGCTGACCGACATGCTCGTCGAGAAGATATCGCCCGAAGTCGACGAACCGATGGTCCGGGTGGAACTGGTAAACTTCTGCATCAACGTTCTCGGCGACGTACACTCACCCGGCAAACATTTCACCAACCGCGAGTCGGTCACACTGCTTGACGCCCTGGCTATGGCAGGCGACCTCTCTGAATTCGGACATCGCGAGAACATATTGCTCATACGGCGCGAAGGAGACAGGACCGTTTACCACCGCTTCAATCTGCAGGACAGCAAGAGCCTTGACACCCCCTATTTCTACCTCAGACAGAACGATGTGATATATGTGGAACCCGACAAAGTCCGGGCCGACAACGCCAAGTACAACAGCAACAACGCCTTCAAGCTCAGCGTCATTTCCACCATCGTAAGCACAGCATCTGTAATCGCTTCATTAGTAATCGCACTCACTCGCTAACAGCCATGGCACAAGACGGAAATAAACAGAAGACCTCGTTCATAAACATACCGCAACTGCTCAAAGCCTACTGCCGTAACTGGAAATGGGTAGCCGCCTCCGTCATCGTGTTTCTGGCGCTGGGAACACTTGTATACCTAAGGCAGGCCAAAGCCTGTGAGGTATCAGCCCAGTTACTGATATCTGACGAAGGAAGCAAAGCGACAGCCTCAATCAGCGAGGTCGCAAGCATGTTTGGCGGAGGCGGTTCATTCGGAGCGAACCGCTCGGTCGAGGATGAGATGGTGATAATAAAGGCACACTCGCTGCTGAAGGAAACCGTTGAACAGCTCGAAATGAACGTCGGTTACGTTGTCAGGAAAAACTGGCTTAAAAAATATAACGCCTATTACAATCAGCCGGTAAAACTCATATACGACAAGAATATCGCCGACACCCTCGGATGCGTTCTCACTTTCAAAATCAAGGTAAACGAAAAAGGTATTACCGAAGTTACCATACAAGGTCCTAAGAACAAAGTGATTGACCGGAAAAAGGATCTGACCCTTCCGGCAAGACTGGATACTCCGTACGGTCAGTTTACTCTCGTCGAGGGCAACGGATTTGTCAAAGGCAAGGATCTCGATGAGCGTATCACTCTTATGAGTTACGACAACATGGCACTGGCTCTTGATAAGCTGATCAATGTCGACTATTCGGCCAAGAAGACCGATATCATGCTGCTCAACTTTATAACCACAGATGCCCGGTACGGCAAATCGGTACTCAACACCCTTGTCGAGAACTATAACAAAGTCACCATCGAGCAGAAAAGAGAATTCAACCGCAAGACTCTCGAATTTATCGAAGACCGTATAGCCATACTCTCGGCAGAAGTAGACTCGACGCAGGCCCAGGTAGAATCATTCATGGGACGTCGTGACCTTGTAAATCCCGAAGCTCAGGCCGGAATATACATCCAGCGCACTTCCCATCAGGAAGTAGAACTCGCCAAAGCCGAGGCCGAATACGAACTCCTCAACATGGCGATAGAATTCCTCAGCAACGAAGCCAATAACACCTCGATGCTGCCTATCATGCCATCCACAGCAAGCCTTACGCCACTTATCGAAGGATACAACCAGCTTATTCTCGACCGTCTGTCGATAGAATCGAGTGCCAAAGGCAGCAACATGGCACTGAAAGCCATCAACACACGCATCAATGCCGTTCGCGACAACCTGCTGACAGCCCTTAACAAACAGGCGGAGACTGCCGATGTAGAGATCTCCGAGATGCGCCGCCAGTATGCAAAAAACAAGAAACGCCTTGACACCATGCCTGGCATAGAACGCGAATTTGTCAACATAACCCGACAGCAGTCTCTCAAGGAACAGCTGTATGTATATCTCCTGCGTCAGCGCGAGGAAACAGAGATGGCTATTGCCGGAGCCCATCCCCGCGGGGTCATCATTGACGAAGCGTACATAACCGATACCGTCTTAGGAATGTCTCCGAAGATCGTATTGTTTGTGTTCCTGATTCTCGGACTCTTCCTGCCAGCGGCATTCATCCTCATGAAATGGATAACAGGCCGGCATATATCCATTCCCGACCAGGCTGTACAGCTGTCGGGCAACCGGGAGTTTATCGCCCGTATATCCTTATCGGCACTCCCGCAGCCTGCCATCATGAAGGAGCCGACATCTGAAATGGCCAGGGGCATAAGACTGTTGCGCAGCAACACAATGTCTCTCGACACTCTCGTCACTCCGTTTGTCACTACTGTCATAGGGACTGTCGACAATGACGATGCGCCGTGTGTAGCTTTCAACTACGCATCGTCGATGGCTCTTACGGGACACCGCACGGTACTCGTGGAGGCCAATCCGTTCAGACACTCGGTCAGCGGACTTCTCGGAATCACGCCTCCCGGTGAGATTACATTTGATAACCTGAGTTGCGAACACTCTGTCTCGACCATAACTCTTGACAGTAAGGGTACACAGATTGACTTCATGCAGTGCGCGCTTGATGAACGGTTCGGCGATGACCTTATAGAGTCTGTCGGCTTCGGAATCCTGATCGACAGTCTCAGAGAGGATTACGAGATCATTGTCATCAGTGCTCCTTCGATCGGTTCATACTATCCTGCTGTCGAAAGACTCAACGGAATGTCTGACCTGTCCCTTGTGACAGTCGGGACAGGCCGTTCGGCAAAAAAAGATGTATCTAAAGTATCACGTCTCATACCGCCCGTGTCAGGCGGCCTGTATCTGGTGGAAACAGTTTATAATTAAAAATGAAAAATTAGCAATTCTGAATTTTTCATTTTTCATTTTTCATTTTTCATTTTTCATTATAAAATTCGATAAATTTCGTCTCCGATGCAATCCAGACTTGTAGCGTTTACAATCCTGGCGTCGATAGGATTCTTCAACTATCGGGACCATTTTCCACAGCCCGTACAACGCGCCATGTTTATGCTCATGGTGATTGTATGTGCCGTGGCAGCCTTTATGGGCAAGGATTCCGCAAAATTACGCGACATCGATTTTCCCCGTCTGCCATGGTTTGTATACATACTTGGAATGATCGTCTCGGCATTCATATGTCCGTTCTACCACCAGCAGTCTCTGACACAGACTCTCGTGGCCCAGTCGACATATATTTTCACGGCGTTTACCTTTCTTATACTGTTGAAACTCAATCCTGATCCAAAGCAGCTTTTCCGATGGTTCATAGTGCTGTGGGCAGGAGCCGCCCTGACATATGCCGCCAATTTCCTCACATTCCCCAATAATATGTTCGGGGAAAAACTCGGCGGAGACACAACACGCGGAATGCTCAGGATATTCCCTCAGCTGTTCTACCTGATAATAATGCTTATCTTCTGGTCGATAAACCGCTGGCAGATGACCCGGAAGCTATATTTCCTCGCCTTTGCCGGTGCCGGGTATATGCTGATCGCCCTTTCGCTGACACGACAGTCGATAGCCATAATCACCTTGCTGGCATTCTTCCAGTTACTGTCCAATGTATCCTGGCTGAAAAAAATACTTCTGGGCTCGGCGATCTGCGGCCTGGGACTGGTCATACTTGTAAATCTCCCGATGTATAAAGAGATGAAAGCCCTCACTGAGGCACAGCTGAACGATACAGTGGACGGCAACAAGGAGGACGTCCGTATCGGCGCATGGAGATACTTCGCCTGGGAGGGCAGTGAAGAGACTGAGATCTGGCTCTTCGGCAACGGCACGCCTGCATCACAGAACTCTGTCTGGGGACGTTCTATGAACGCCTACTTTGACGAGACAGGCCATCTGCCGGCCGACGTCGCATTCGCCTCGGTAATATTCCAGTTCGGGTTCGTGACTGCTATAGCTCTGTTCGTGATACTGCTGATGGCCGCGCTGAAACCTAAGACCCCCGATAAAAGGTATCTGACATACTTCATGTTTGCGATAATACTTCATGGCGCGGCTTCGGGTGTGTTCCATTTCTACTACGAGACTTTCATCGTGATGATAGGCCTGTATCTCATATACCGGCCCGACGATATCCCGCTGACCGGCACCCCCGATGACATACAGCCCGCAACCGTCGTGCCGCCACTGTCCCGACGCCGTTTTTTAATTGATTACTGACAGTCAGTACTGCATGTCACAGACAAGATCCATAAAATACAATTTTATACTTAACTGGATGAATACACTGTTAGGTATAATTTTCCCGATTATCACATTCCCATACATTGCGAGAATAATCGGGCCGGTAGGTCTCGGCATCATTTCATTCGACACCTCGATACTCAACTATATAACGATATTGTCATCACTCGGCATAGGTCTGTATGCAGTGCGTGAGATCAGCAGACTGCGTGATAATATTGATCTTCAGAACCATCGCACGGTCGAGATACTGCTGTTACATATCCTGCTTACCCTGCTCGGATATATCGCGGTATTCGCATTATACCTCTTTATTCCCGAGATAAATGTACATGGAGCGATATTCCTCATTCTCAGTATATCCATCTTCTTCAAGGCCATCGGGGTGATGTGGTATTTTCAGGCTCGGGAAGACTTCCTGTTTATCACCGTCAGATCTCTCTTTGTCAAGATGCTGTCGGCAATAGCATTGTTTATGTTTGTCAGGACAAGCGACGATCTGATAATATATGCCATCATACTCGCAATGGCCGATGTCGCCAACAACATGCTTAACTTCATCAGGCTCAACAGGTATATAACATACCGGAAGATCAGATGGCGTGATCTTCACATCTTCAGCCATCTGAGACCTGCCGCCGTGATATTTGCCATGGGGCTCATTATCAATATGTATATTGATCTCCCGACCATATTCCTCGGCTTCGAATGCAGTGAGGAGAACGTCGGCTTCTATACCACCTCGACCCGTCTCGTAACAGTTATAATGTCATTTGTAACAGCACTCGGCACTTCAATGCTGCCACGGATGTCATACTATACATCAACAGGTGACACGGATAAATTCAAAGAGCTCGAAAACAAAGGCATGACATTCACCATAGGTGTCACCCTGCCGATATCCATCGCCCTTATAATCATTTCTCCCGAACTCGTTCTGAGCTTCTCAGGCAAACAGTTCGTAGAGTCGATAAGTGTATTGCGTATAATCGCACCGACAATTCTCTTTACCGGTATCGCAAGCATTGCAGGCCTTCAGACACTCTACCCTCAGGGACACGAGCACGTCATCATCAGAAGCGCCCTTGTAGGCCTGCTCGTATCAATAGTGATAAACTTGTCACTCGTAGGCCACATGGCCCAGCAGGGAGCAGCCATCTCATTCCTGTGCACCGAGCTTTCAGTCACCGTCTCAATGATAATATTCGGACACAGACACCTTTCATACAGATACATCAACCCCTCCACCATACGGTTCGCATTAGCTTCCGCCATCATGGCTCTGATACTGATAGCAATACACAATATCCCGGAACTGAACAAATTTGTCAGACTCGGCATAGAGATAATATCAGGCATCACAGCCTATGCGACAATACTATATCTGACCCGCGAAATAATGTTCCGCAGTCTCCTCGACTCCCTGAAAGCAACCTGCAACAGAATAATATCCCGCCCCACAAAATAACGGCATTAAACAACTGACAATGATTGTAATACATATTGAATCCGGTTTAGGAAACCAAATGCTCTCTTATTGTGAATATCTATCGTTGAAATATGCCAACCCAGGACAGCAATTTTATATAGAGACAGTAATTTTTGAAATTCCGGAATGTAACGAGTTTATATGTCAATGGAATGGTTATGAGTTAGAAAGGGTCTTTGGAATTAATCAGCCTCAGAATATTAAAACACTTTTTTCCGAAAGCGAATGGTGTCAGATTATTCATGAAATACGCGCAACCGAATTTTGGAAACACAATTGGAACTACCCGGTTACTTTTACAGAGGTATTCAGAAAGCACGGCTTGGATCTGGTCAATATGAAAGGTGATTATGACCCGGACCACAACATTACAGGAACTGGCTTTCAACAGAAATCAAACTGGAAAGACCGGCTGAAAGATACTTGGACCTGGGTTACATTAAGACGGCATATTCGGCTTCTTAAGGAAGACAGATATATCCGTTTGATGGATAACAGGAAACAGCTGTATTTGAAATCAGATAAGGACATTTTTACCGGACAGTGGCTAAGTTTCAAATATCGTGGAAACGACAGGCAGCTTATCGAAACGAAAATACGACAGACGTTTGTTTTCCCTCCTTATAACGACGAGAAGAATCAGACATTGGAGAAATATCTGGATTCGGTTAATGCTGTGGCAATTCACGCCCGCAGAGGTGACATGCTCCGCTCAAACGGATGGTGCTATAAGCATGGTTATTTCCGTAGAGCGGTAAAACACATCAGAAAACATGTACAGAATCCTGTATTTGTTTTCTTTACTGATCCCGGAAGTATAGATTGGTGTAAGGCGCATGAAGATATTTTCGGACTCGATTATTCAAAAGACACCATTAAGTTTATCGACTGGAATATCAATGATGACAGCTATCGGGATATGCAACTTATGGGACATTGTAAGCATGCCATTATTACCAATAGCACATTCGGGTGGTGGGGAACATATTTCATAACCAATGAAAATAAAATTACCATATCTCCGGATATTGCTATTGACACAACCTTCCATTGCTGAGATTATGAATTTCAATGCAGATTTCTTTGTAATATGTATCGCTTGAGAATAAAGCGCTTAGTTTGCTCAGAATTTTGTTGCTGTTTTCCTGTACAGATAATAAATATGCAGGATAAGTCAAATAACAAAAATAAAATGGCTTAAATGTAAAAATCGCCATTGTACAGTACGTTTTTTACAGAAAATTCGCCAGCTAAAATATCGGTTGTATTTAGAATGTAGATTCATCTGCATTATTTAATTATATATCCTTCAGTCTTTCCATCAGCCTTCCAAGCTCAGAGTAAGTGTAATTTTTGCCTTCCTTTTCTTTCTCTTCCATAGAGTGATTGGCATTGGTCATCGCCTTTTCAAGACTTCCGCCATTTCGCTCAAAGTAGTTATGCAGACCTTTGGTCCTGATGAAAAAATCTGTGTTTTTCTTGTATTCCACGTATTGGTTCAGGTCTTTTAGTAATGGCTCTTGTGTTTTGTATGGACGTGAAGTATAGCGGAAATAGTAAAGAAAGAACAACTCGGTACAGCAGTGTGTTTCAAAAAACTCCACGTCGCAGTAGATGCCTTTCTTAGGTTTGTTTATTGGCTTGGCATACTTCGCTTTCAGTTTCTGATACTGTGAACGTTCCGGCTCAATGTCCTTAGTGTCCATATCGATAATGCAGAAGATATGTCTATAGCCCATAGCCACGCCGTCTGAAATCTTCAATTCAAGTTCCCTGATACTCGTGTGCTTTGGATAGTCTGGTTTGATAGTCAGGTGTTTGAATACATCGCACAAGGATTTGAAATAGAAAAATTCCGTAGGACCTTCACCCAGAATAAGTGTCGTTTGCCGTAACTTGCCCATATCAATCCTCCAGATTTATGAAGATGCTACCCAATTCTGGCTTTGCCCCCAACCGGCCGATGCGGTAGGAGTTGTAGAGTGACAGATTCTTGTGTAACCCGAATGAATCACCACGGGAATATTCGGAAGATGCCGTCTCTTTATTTTTATCTACGAACCACACCACACCCCTGTTATCGTTAATCAAGTCCTGAGAAAGGAGTGTAGTCTCCTGACCCGTAATTATCAACTGGGACTTCTCGGAATTGAAAATAAAAACATTGAGGTAATAGTATAATAAGTCATTGTGCAAGTCCTCACCAAGTTCATCGAGGAAAAACACGTGAGGGCCTGTAATCATGTTGTACAGTATATCAAGAATTCGGATGTACCTTTGCGTACCTTTCGATTGCCATTTTAAAGGTATATCAAAATCGCCATGGTCAGAATGGTTCAGGAACGTGATGGAATCGGTTGTCGGTTTAAGCAGGACATCTTTCATCTCCTCAGGAATATTTTCCTTCTGAATGCGTTCACGGAACTCAGCAGGCACGAAGCGGTCTTCTACGATAGGCTTGTATTCCAAGATGTTTAAGTCTGCCTTTTGTAGCATAGTATTGTAGAACTTTCGTTTCCTCGGGTTATTATAAGCCTCCTTCATGATTTCTACAAGACCTTTCTCCTCATCCTCATCCACATCGTGATAGTTCTGCATAATCCAACTGTGAAGCTCATTGAATGGGGCAATATCCTCTTTCAGAGCTGCTTTTCTGCAAACTGATAGCACACTATGATTATTCAACGTATTCTCGCGAATGCTTTCCTGTGTCTTGACTTGCAGTTTGAGACTCGCTCCAAACTTGATTTCTGCCTGTAAATTATCACCGATGAACATACGTTCATAGAATAATGACTTCGATTTGTTCGGATAGTAATATAGATTCTCGCTTAGAATATATTTATCATTGAATTCAACGTCATAGTCGTATCTGATGCCATTCGCATAAAATGACACATGCATTTGAGTCGGTTCATCTTTAGTGAGTACGAAAGGGATACTACCGGTTATTCTTTGGGTTGAATCTGACTTTGGCATTACTAATAAACGAAAAACTTCATTCAAAGCAATCAATATATTTGATTTTCCGGAAGCATTAGAACCATACAGAATTCCTAACTTGTATAAAAAAACCCCTTCGGCAATCTCTGTGATAAGTTCCGAAGAAGGACCCTTAGCCAAAAAATTTAACTCCTGTTTATCTCGAATGGAAAGATAATTCTTTACTCGGAAATCTCTTATCATAGTTTATGTATTTGTATTGTAATTTGATTGCGAAATTACAAATTATTTTCTTTATATTACGGAATGTGATGTGTGAATTTGTAATAATACTACGTTTTAACTATATTTTGATGATTTATTTATGTGAATTGCCCCCCCCTTTTGAATTTAAAATATCAAGATTCCATTAGATTGCATGAAAGTATTGTTATGTCTACATTATATCCCGGCGGGGATGCCTGTGCTTTACTGAAAGGTATCGCTGCAGAGCCCATTTATACAATTTCCCCGCCCGTAGTCCTATTATCAGCCTCAGTGTCATTGCTTTCAGTGAATTTCCGGCATTTGCGACTGCCAGCGCGGCCGCGTTGTAGTCTCCGAGCAACACATTGTTGTCAGCAATTTCAAAATATATATCCTCAAGGATGTCGGTACGTCCAGCCTTGATGTAATCGTTTCCGAAACGCTCCAATCTGATATCGGCACTCAATAACTTACGCCTGATTACAGTGTCATTGAATCTTATCGCGGTCAGAGTCACACTGTCATCGCGATCACGCTCACGGCTATGTGTGACAATATTGACAAAAAGCATCCTACCTGCCTCCTTGAAGAAACTCAGGAAAAACAATCCTTCATATATACGCAGCTCCTCATTGAACGGATGGCTCAGCAACAACTGACGGTCAAGCAGATGGGCGAAATCTCCGCCGACACGTCCGAGAAGGAAATCCTCGAAGGTCAGCTCCCGTCGTTCACCGAGAACAGCCATATCTTCGATCCGGTCATCGACTGTAAACATATAGCTGCGATAACCCGGTTCAGCCCCGACTGTATGCACTATCTCCTGCAACGCATTGGCCGCCAGACAGTCATCGCTATCCAGAATCAGACACCATCTGTATCCGGCCCGGAGTACCGCAGCATTACGCGCAGCATTGACACCCCGGTTCCGATCAGAATATATAGGTTTCACATGTTGATGCGAATCCGCATACCTCCCTAACAATGAAGCAGTTGAATCCGTCGACCCGTCATCAACCACAATGTGTTCCACCCTGACCTCATCTCCGAGTCTGTCAAGCTGTTGCGATACACTTTCGAGGCATCTTATAATGCAATCCTCACGGTTATATGTCGGTGTTATTATCGAAATATCCATTCATACTGTTTTTTTACAAAATTAAAAATTTTCCGTTAATAACGACAGACCTGTCTGACAAAAAAACTATTTTTGCAACAAAAGAAATCATTATGGAACGTATTGAGATAAACAGACTGGAGATCAGAGCCAGACATGGAGTCGGCGAACAGGAACGCGTTGTCGGAAACATCTTCACGGTTGACGCATGGCTTGAAGTCGACCTGTCACACGCAATGAAGAGCGACTGCGTTGATGACACCGTCAACTATGCTACTGTCATTGAAGTCATTAAACAGGAAATGGCAACTCCGTCAGCATTGCTTGAAAACGTGGTATGGCGTATCAGAAATGCCATCACCGAAAAATATCCGTCAGTCACAGGCGGTATGATAAGACTGGCAAAAGTCACCCCGCCGGTCCCATGCAGAGTCGGGTCAGTGGCTGTTGTCACCCGATGGTAACCTCAGTCTCTGCCGACCGCTTCCGGATCAGACCGCCGGCAATCACCATCATAACCGATATCATAATGAGAACCAGACCGGCAGCATCACGGCCTGTAAGCTGCTCACTGAAGACCAGAACTCCACACAACACAGCGGTAACAGGCTCAAATACACCCAGAAGAGCTACCGGTGTGGATCCTATACAGTGAATGGCGACAGCCGTACATATCAGCGACACGGCCGTAGGCAGCAGTCCCAATGCTATAATGTTAAACCAAAGAACATTATCGACAGGTATCGTAACCGTACCTTTTATAGCCGCCGGAACAATGAAAATAAACGATCCGAACAGCAACAGATAGAACGTCATACGGTTGGATGGCATCGATGCAAGTGCCGACCTGTTGATGCCTACAAGGACTATGGCGTAGGATAATGCCGATGTCATAACCCATGCAACTCCTATAGGATCGAGCGTGGCACCCGGTTTGCCGTTGTACAGCAGGACGAGTCCTACACCGGCTGTGATGAGACATGAACCTGTGATCCAGGTAAATCGCTCGTGATACATCACCGTCATTATAACAGCCACCATCAGCGGATAGACAAAAAGCATCGTCGAAGCAATCGAAGCTTCCATGCAGTTGTAGCTTTCAAACAGGGACAACGACGAGTAACCCATGAGCAATCCCATGACAATCAACGGAAAAACTTCTTTGCGACGTATAAACAGACCATCGCCGCTCAGCAAAGCCACTGCGGCTACAATAGGTATTCCTGCGAGATATCTGAACAGCAGTACCGAGTTGGCATCCATACCGTCAGCATACAACGGCAAGGCAAACAATGGATTAAGGCCGTAGGTAGCGGCAGCCACAACACCTAGTGAATATCCCTTTATACTTTTTCCAAAAGTCATAACAAGTCTCACATTCAGTTACATAAACTCAAAAACAGTAATCCTGCGCCAATACCGCAAGACATGCACACAGACACAACCGCTCCGATTGAAAAGACGAGTTGTCGCCGGCCTGCAAAATTACTCAAAAAACAGCTGGAATCGTTGGTGCTCGGGAGAAAAGTTGTAACTTTGTTGAAAATTAAACGAATGGCACGTTTCAGCATTAACATACTTGGATGCGGGTCGGCTACGCCGTCACTTCGCCACCAGCCGTCCTCCCAGATCGTCGATTTCAGGGACAACCTGATGATGATCGACTGTGGCGAGGGCACACAGCTGGCAATGAGACGGATGAGACTTAAGTTCTCGAGACTCACACACATATTCATAAGCCATCTGCACGGCGATCACGTGCTCGGTCTTCCGGGCCTCCTGTCCACTATGGCCCTGCACGGAAAGACAGGACGCGTCACCGTGCATACCTTTCCGGATGGTATCAGACTGTTAAAGAACGTAGTAGAGTTCTTCTGCCGCGAACCGGGATACGAGATTGTCTTTGAGCCGGTAAGCCACGAAGGCGGGATTGTATTCGAAGACAACTCATTAACCGTCGAGGCTTTCCCTTTATACCACCGTATTCCATGTGTAGGTTACATTTTCAGAGAAAAACAGAAACAGCGACACCTCATAGGCGACATGGTGAAATTTCTAGAAATACCGGTAAGCAGACTACATGGCATCAGGAACGGAGATGATTATGTGAAACAGGACGGCACAGTTATTCCGAACTCTCATATCACTACCGATCCCGATCCGTCAATGAGTTACGCCTATTGTTCAGACACACTTTATAATCCTCAGGTTGCCAGTGCGGTAAGGGGAGTCGACACAATTTACCACGAAGCGACCTATATTGACGCCGACATGAACAAAGCTCACGACCGCGGGCATTCCACGGCAAGCGAAGCTGCCCGAATAGCACTTGAGGCCGGTGCCGACAGACTCATTATCGGTCATTATTCCAAGAGCTATGAAAATGAGAATCAACATCTTGCCGAAGCGTCTGCCATTTTCCCGAATACAATTCTGGGAAATGAAGGTCTTACCGTCAATCTACTGTAATCCGCTCAGAGTAACGGATACCACAGAATACCCGATATACTCCTTTCTGCTTAACCCCTAATAACTGTATTTACATTAAAACAATGATTGACAACGACATATATTTCATGAACCAGGCACTCGCCGAAGCCCGCAAGGCACTGGCAGAGAACGAGATACCCATCGGTGCAGTCGTAGTATGCGACGGCAGCATCGTAGGACGCGGACATAACATGACCGAAACATTAGGAGATGTCACAGCCCACGCCGAGATGATGGCTGTGACATCAGCCGCGCAGACACTCGGAGGCAAATACCTGACTGAGTGTACATTATATGTAACTGTAGAACCTTGTCTCATGTGTGCCGGAGCCATAGCCTGGGCACAGGTGAAACGCATCGTCTACGGCGCGACCGATACAAAGCGCGGTTATAGCGTATATACCCGTTCACCTTTTCATCCACGCGCCACCGTAACCACGGGTGTACTTGAGGATGAATGCTCCGGACTCATGAAAGATTTTTTTGCAAAACGCCGATGAAAGAATACAACGACCGAGTCAGTCAGCTGATTGACAGCCTGCAACACCGGGTACTGATACTTGATGGCGCAATGGGAACAATGATACAGCGTGCAGGTCTCGCCGAACCCGATTTCCACACACCCGACATAGACCCCGCACGATCTATGAAAGGCTGCAACGACCTGCTCACGATAACACGCCCGGATATAATCACCGACATTCACCGCCGGTACATCGACGCCGGTGCAGACATTATCGAGACCTGCTCTTTCAATTCCAACGCCATATCTCTCGATGAATACGGAATCGCCGACAAGGTCATACAGCTCAATCATGCCGCCGCAAGGCTGGCAAGACAGGCAGCCGACGAAGCTCCGCGTCCCGTATGGGTAGCAGGCAGCATCGGCCCCACCGGCAAGTCACTGACAATGGCGGTGAATCTCGGCGACAGCATCACGTTCGACGAAATGGAACAGGCTTACTATGACCAGATAAAATCCCTCATCGAGGGAGACGTCGACATCCTGCTTTTCGAGACCATCTTCGACACACTCAACGTAAAGGCCGGACTACATGCCGCTTTCCGAGCCATGGACTACCTCGGCACAAGGGTTCCCATCATAACATCGGTAACTCTTACCGAGAGCGGACGTACCCTCTCCGGCCAGACGCTCGAAGCGTTCGCAGTATCGGTATCACACGCCGGCCAGCTGGCATTCAGTCTCAACTGCGGTTTCGGACCCGAGTCGATGGTACCGTTCATCGAATCACTCGGCGATGTTCCCGCCGCCATAGCCATGTATCCCAACGCCGGCCTTCCCGACAGAATGGGAGAATATGACCAGACCCCGTCCGAGATGGCCCGAGCCATAGAGCCGCTGCTTGCCGCCCGACGGCTGAATATAGTAGGAGGATGTTGCGGAACCACTCCGGACCACATCAGGGAACTCGCCTCGCTTGCAAGCCATTACGTCCCACGCCCTATTCCATCCGCACAGTGCCGGACAATTCTTGCCGGACTCGACACGCTCGTCATCAGTTCCGGCAACAATCTCGTCAACATAGGCGAACGATGCAACGTCGCCGGCAGCCGCAGATTTCTCAGACTTATCAACGAAGGCTCCGTAGACGAAGCTGTGGAGATCGCAGTCTCACAGGTAGCCGGCGGAGCACAGGCGGTGGATATAAACATGGATGACGGCATGCTCGACTCGGTCAGATGCATGGACAGCTTCGTGGCACGTCTGCAGGTAGAGCCGGAGGTAGCCCGCGTCCCCATGGTTATAGACTCATCCAGATGGGATGTCATCCTCGCCGGACTGAAACGTGTCCAGGGTAAATCTCTCGTCAACTCTATCAGCCTCAAGGAAGGTGAGGAAAAATTCCTCTCACAGGCCATCGAGATACACCGTCTCGGAGCCGCCATGGTAATCATGGCGTTTGACGAGCAGGGCCAGGCCACGACCCTCGAACGCCGTGTGGAGATATGCACCCGCGCCTACCGTCTGCTCACCGAACAGGCCGGTATACCTCCGTGCGACATCGTATTCGACCCCAACATACTCACCATCGCCACAGGCATACACGAACATGACTCTTATGCTCTCGACTTCATCAACGCAGTCAGGGTTATTAAGGGAACTCTCCCCGGCGCAAAGACCGGCGGCGGAGTAAGCAATCTGTCATTCGCTTTCAGAGGTAACAGCTATCTGCGCGAGGCTATGCACGCCGTTTTCCTTTATCATGCTGTCGCCGCAGGGCTCGACACCGTCATCGTCAATGCATCCGCACTGATGCCGGCCGATGAGATTCCCGACACTCTGCGCCAGGCCATCGAGGATGTAATCTTCATGCGCCGTCCCGACGCCACCGACCGTCTTACCGCAATGGCTGCCGAGCTGAAAAAAAACGGACCGGAACCTGCGAAAGAAGAGACAGTCCATCCGGCAGACCCGGTCATACGCCTTGAGAATATGATTGTCAAAGGCACGGCACATGGTCTCGAAGAAATCCTTGAGGTCATAGCTCCGCGATACAGCCGTGTCGCAGACCTTATAGACGGACCACTGATGTCGGCTATGGACAAGGTAGGACGCATGTTCGGCGACGGACGCATGTTCCTTCCGCAGGTAGTCAGGAGCGCATCGGTCATGAAAGCCGCAGTGGCCATACTCGAACCCCGGCTTGAGAGCGAACGCAGTGCAGGCACCGCCTCGACTCGCCGTCACATGGTGCTCGCCACCGTCAAAGGCGACGTTCACGACATCGGCAAGAATATTGTGGCTATCATTATGAAATGTAATGGCTGGGATGTCATTGACCTCGGCGTAATGGTCCAGCCCGAAAGAATAATACAGACAGCCATTGACAGCCGGGCCGACGCCATAGGTCTCAGCGGACTGATAACCCCATCGCTCGAGGAAATGTGCCGCGTCGCCCGTATGATGGAAGAGGCCGGGCTCGACATACCGCTGTTCATAGGCGGGGCCACCACCTCACCGCTCCACACTGCCGTAAAAATAGCACCATGTCGCTCCGGACTCACGGTCCACACACGTGATGCCGCCATGATACCGGTAATAGCCGCCCGTCTCATGTCTCCGGCCACAGCCGGAGCCGAGACCAGGTCCATACGCGACAGTCAGGAAACACTGAGAGTCGCCAATGCCACACCGCAACGCGAACTCATGACACTCGACGAGGCCCGCCGGCGGCACACCAGGCCGGAATGTTACAGCCGCAGTGAAGATCGCCCGGCACCAGGGCTAAAAGACAGAAGCTACCCGATAGAATCCATCAGGGACCTCATCAACCGCAAGGCTCTGCTGGCCGCATGGAAACTTGATCCCGCTCTGCCACAGGCTCCTGAAGCCGTAAAACTGCTTGACTCGATGGAGCGGTTGCTTGTAAAGCTCGGGGACAGCGGCTACCTCGTCAGAGCCCGTGCCGTCACAGTCAGTGCCGTCACAGATGGAGACGACCTGATAGCCGGAGGCAGGAGACTGCCGATGCTGCGCCAGCAACGGGCAGGCAATGACGGACACACTCTCTGCATCACCGACTTCATAAATCCTGACGGCAGTGATTATGTCACACTGTTTGCTGTAACAGCCCCTGAAGTCAGATCTGAAGAAACTGACGATTACAACCACCTGTTACTTCAGAGTGTAAGCCACCGGCTTGCCGAGGCCGCCACCGAGCGGCTGCACCGCGATCTCAGCGGCTGCACCGATCGCCACACCGGCATACGGCCTGCTGTCGGATACCCGATGCTGCCAGACCAGAGTCTCGTACATGATCTTGATAAAATACTTGACTACAGCCGGCTGGGCATCTCCGTCACCGAGCATGGCGCACTCCACCCGTCGGCCACTACTACCGGACTGATAATCCACAACCCGTCAGCACGCTACTTCGAGGTCGGAGAGATTGACCGTCAGCAGCTCGCCGACTATGCCGCACGACGGGGACGCACCGTCGCAGACATAGAACCGTATCTTACACATCAGACACGACGGTGAACCACGCGCCTTCGCTGATCGTTCATGTTCATGTGACGTAGCATCACTACCAGACGTACCGCGAGCAGAGCGACAACAGCACCACCAGCAACCGCCATCCATATCATCTTGATTGTAATCATAGTATCGGAAGATTTTATAATATTCCAACAATATTTAAAGGACGTTAGTTCATGGAAATATCCAATAAGGTAAAAGACCTGAGAGTACGCTGGCAGCGACAGCTCGCCACGCGATACGGTGACCGCGAGGCCGGATGGATCGTACGCTCGCTGCTTGAAGACACTATGGGATGGACATCTACCGACATCGTTCTCAGGGGCGACTACGAGTTCAGCGACTATACCGTCAGAAAACTGGATGCCATGACAGAACGTATCGCCGGAGGAGAGCCCGTACAGTATGTCACCGGCCTTGCCCCGTTCTACGGTCTTATGTTCAGGGTCACTCCGGACGTGCTCATCCCGAGGCCAGAGACAGCCGCGCTTGTCGACATGATAGTATCCGACGCCGCAGGACGCAGAGATATGCGTGTGCTTGACTGCGGAACCGGATCAGGATGCATAGCCATAGCACTGGCACGTAACCTGCCTTTCGCGTCCGTGACAGCCATTGACATATCTGCATCCGCCCTTGAGGTAGCACGCACCAACGGCAATAATCTCGGTGTCAGAATAGATTTCAGACAGGCCGACATTCTCTCATTGCCCGCCTCCGATCATTCCTGCTACGACATCATTGTGAGCAACCCCCCATATATCGCCGAGCATGAACGCCCCTCCATGGAAAGCCATGTGCTTGATCACGAACCATCGGTAGCGCTTTTTGTGCCAGACGACGACCCGTTGCGTTTCTACAATGCGGCGGCAGGCTATGCACGGCATGCTCTCACGCCTGGCGGACGGCTATACTTCGAGATCAATCCTCTGTACGCCGACCGGCTTGAACGGATGCTGTGCAGAGATTTCATCAATGTCAGCATCACGCGCGACAGCCATGGAAAACAACGATACGCATCAGCAGTCAGACCCGATGATAACGCGTAGAAACATCACACCGGCAAATGCTCTCGCAAGACTACAGGAACTCTGTGCCCGAAGCGAACAATGCAGCCACGAGATTCTGGCCAGACTGCACGGATGGGGGATCGACGGATCCGTTGCCGCCAGAATCCTGGCTCTGCTCAGACGCGACCGATACGTCAGCGACCGCCGCTATGCCTCAGCCTTCGTACGTGACAAAGTGGTTTTCAACCGGTGGGGACGCATCAGGATAAAGCTCGCCCTGATAAGGAAACATCTTGACAGCGACATCATATCAGAAGCTCTCGACGGGATTGATCCTGACGAATATCGCACGGCACTGATTGAAGTACTCTCGGCCAAGGCCCGGACTCTGCCCGAGATCCACAGTTACGAATCCCGCAGCAGACTGTTACGTCATGCCGCCTCACGGGGCTTCGAGACAGGAATAATAATCGAACTCATAAAACAGCCGTCCCTGTGGAACTCACAACACTGATCAGAATCTGGTGTCACGACCTGATGTCCATAATCTATCCGTCTGTATGCGAGATGTGCGGCCGGCAGCTCGTCGACAGTGAGAAAGCCATATGCGGTCATTGCTATATCGACATTCCGTTTACCAATAATCACAGAATACCATTCAACAGCATCGAGCAGAGACTCATAGGAGAAACACCTGTACAGCGGGCGGCATCCTGGTTCGAATACCGTCGGCACAGTCCCTGCAGACAGCTCATCATAAAAGCAAAATATTTCAACAGACCGGATCTGGCCCGTACTCTCGGCTACATGTGTGCCGAAAAGCTTGACTCCGACGGATTCTTTGACGGTATAGACATACTCATACCCGTACCGATGCACTGGCGTAAACAGGCAAGAAGAGGCTACAACCAGGCCGAAGAGATAGCCATAGGAATAAACAAAATCACAGCGATACCCATCGCCGACAATCTCAGAGCGATACATGGACATAAAAGCCAGACTCAGCAGAGAGCCGATGACCGGTACATCAATGTCCGGAACCTGTTCGAAGTTGATCACCCCGGGGAACTGCAAGGCAAGCACATACTCATTGTCGATGATGTGATCACTACCGGATCTACCATACGGAGCTGTTGCAATGCCGTCGCCGATGCAGTCCCCGACATACGCATCAGCGTACTCACCATAGCATCCGCAACCGGAATATAAAGACACACTTACTTAAATAATTTATTAAGTATCCACTATTTATTACAATATTTTAATCTATATCAACAATTTATTATAAAATGCTGATATCATTAAAAACCAGCATATTAGGTTTATTCGCATTTCAATTTTATCTATATCACACCTATATTACTTTTAAATTAGCATAAACCTGCAAAGATTTAAGCTAACTTTGCAACCGGATAAACTAACAGACAGAGATTATATTTACGGATTAGAGTCCGAATGCATGATTTATTAAAAAGAATCAACTATTGGGTTAGTATTAATAAAATTATCTTATTGCTTAATCAATGGATTTTAGATAATAATCGTGTTTTATGTTAGGTTTGTTATTCCTGGAATACAATCCAGGTAATACAAAATAAAGAGCGGCCTTGTGAAAAGCCGCTCTTTATTTTATTGATGTACGACAAAATATGTAATGGAGACAATTTTGTAAGATTCTATTATTCCAAAGATTTGGATTTCCTGCTTTCTGCCGGAATAATAATAAGCCGATATGTAAGCGGCGAAAATCTATATCTGCCATCTGTTATTGTATTCATTTACTATTTTCTTCACAGGATTACAGCCAGTTGTCAGAACAAACAAAGAAAATAACAGACAGATCACTATAAAAACACCATTATTTATTCTGATTTTTTTTAATTTCATCTTCATCATCTGATATCCGTTTTTTGATCTCACTTATAGCATTAAACTGTCCTGTGTCAGCACGCATCTCACGAGCATTCTTATCAGCCTCGGTTAAACTCAGATTCAGCAAATCCATCGCATGATTTCTGTTCTTTGCAGGTAACCGGCGAACCGTCGTCGCATTCTCAGACCATGTCTGGGATTTTGCATCATACGTAACTTTGGCTCTGTTTGCATCGACAAAGTATTTTCCTGTCGGATCTATAAATCTGATGGGGTTTGCGGCGCAGTAGCTGTAGGGGCTGAGGTGGGGATAGTCATGTGCCTTGGGGTCGGGGCGGTTGAACATGGCGCGGTCATTGAAAAGCATGCGGGCCTCGAAGTCGTGGAAGTTCAGGCCCCGGCGTGTTTCGAACTCGTTTTCTCGCATGCGCTCGAACGGCTCGCTGAAGCTTCGGGTGCCGCTGTATTTGTAGCGGTTCTGCTCCTGCCCTGTGGAGGTGGCCATGGGAAGGCAGTAGGGGTAGTAGCCGGTCTGCTGATGCGGGCCTTTTCCCCGGATGTCCGTTACGGCGCGGATATTTCCATGATAGTCGGCGATATAGCTCACCATATAAAAGTAATTAACCGTTAGCCCAATCCCACATATCTATTTGTGGATCCAAATATAGCTTTTCGCCGTCATACAGAAAAACATATATCGGGCTATAATCCCTAAGTATAATTTCATGATCTATATCTTCAATACCTTTTATCGGATACTGCCTTGATTTGGATATAAACGTTTTATACCCCTTTTGAGGAATAAAAAATTTATTGAATAAACGACCGAATTCACTATCTATAATAAAAATTTTTTCCTCTCCTGATAAATAGAATTTATAATTTTTTAAATCGTCGCGATATATAAGCTGTACCTGAACAACATTGGAATCAAGCAACAATTCATTTTTTTCAACAGGATAATACGAATTATTAATTTCAGATTCAGACAATATATGTCGCGGTAATACTGCTATTATACAGTTGTTCTTTTTGATCTTTCCCATCAGGGGGTATATATGTCGGTGTATTAAACTGTCTATCGAATCTGAAAAGGCCAGTTTCTCAATTTCATGAATTAATAACGTGTCAATACAGTTTACTTTCTGTAATCTCACATGTGAGGTATATATCTTCTGAGGCTTACATTCAAGATATGTCAGAAAAAAAGGTAAAACTAAAGATAATCTTACTAAAAATCTTGTTTTTCTGTTAATATTCAACATATTGCTTTAGTTTAGAATTGTAAATATAAAATCGCGGGGAGGAATGGTTGAAGCGGAGGGAATACATCAGTAATTTATTCTTTCCATCCTCATCACCGTCAGAAACAATAGAATTTTCGGAATGAGAGTGTATCCATTCCCTAAGATAATATAAATATTTAAGCTGACCGTTATATAATACCTGTCCTCCAACCTCACAATGCTGTTGATGTCCTGAAGTTATGAAATTTGGTCCGTTGGATGTATTTCCTGTCCGGATCAGTCCGATCTCATTGTCTGAGACCTGTGTTACATTCTGTGAGAACATCTCGAAAACAGCTGTTCCTGCATCATTACCCCTGATTTCAAAGATGTCGACCACTCCCGATTTTTCGCCATAATTTGATGAC
>CAJUBL010000033.1 GCA_910584665.1 uncultured Muribaculaceae bacterium
TTAATCAGACAATAAAATTTTAATTTTAACTAATTTTAAGAGACACTAGTGAAAAATTATAAACATTTTGAAAGCGGTACATTTATATACTCCGGTTATAATTCTCCTTACAGTTTATGGTAATAATACATTAATGACTTCTGAACTATGAAAATAATAATTTATTGCATATCTGTCGTGATGCTGCTTATCATGCAAGGATGTTTCTTAATTGAAAGGCAATGTTTTAACACTTACGATCAAACAGCCCGATTCTCCAATACATTCAATCCCGGTATAAAAGGAAAATTAAACATGGACGGATACTGGCTTTTGGACAGACCATATTATCTTAATATGTTTGCATTATATGACGACGGTACTTACTATAAATTATATGTCAGCGACTCTACTGAATATGTCGGGAAAAGCATCACAAATCTTGACGAGCACTTCAGAATTGATTATTCGTGGGAAGAGATAGGTCTTTTTAAAATAATCAACGATACTCTGATTGTCAACAGTTATTGGTCCGATTGGAACAAATGGTATCTTACAGTGGATAAATATGAAATTATTGACAGTTGCACACTACGAAAACTCGAAAGTACGACTAGATTAAAAAGCGGAGAATGCTATATTAAAAAGATAAATCGAATATATCGTTTTGTTAAAGCATCTCCATTGCCCAGCAAATTCGAGTCCATACCCAAAAGAAAAAAATGGTTGTGGGATAATGAGACCGACCGGAAGAATTTCAAGAAAAAAAATAGTGAATATTGGGATAGTGTCAGAGCAAGTTGGATAAACAGATAAACAGCTATATCATGAAAGCAATGCGTTATATTACATGTATATTAATTTCGATCCTGACGTCAGGATGTGTTATTATTGGAACAAAAATGTTCAGTCGTAAAAACCAGACAATACGTTTTACCAATTCATACAATCCGAAAATCGAGGACAGGATAAATATCAATGGATACTACTATAATGTCAGACCATATCTCGTGGACCTGTTTGCGTTATATCCCGACGGGACATTTCTCGGATTCTCATTTTACCATGACCGGCTGGACTCGATAGGGAAACCCAATGTAAATCTTGACAGTCTCATCTGGTTATATGAAGATAAAGAACCCACATATGGAGGCGGGATTTATACCATAATTAACGACACATTAATTATCGACAGATACAGTAATCCATATCGAAGTCGATGGGATCTGGATGTTTATAAATATGAAATCATTGATAAAAACACTTTGAGAAGAATCGAATGGCATATTTTTCCGGGACATGACAAGAAAAAAATGAATGATATTTATCGTTTTGTTCCAGCCGCCCCATTACCCAGTCCGTTTGAATCCAGTTCAAAAAGTCAGAAATGGATGTGGTATGACAAAAAAGAATGGGAGGAGTACAGACTTGAGTTGCAGAAATATCTTGAAACCAAACCTCAGAATCACCGGGAGACTGAATCATTTGACGGTTCTTTCTATATGCCCATGAACTGAATCGACGCCGACAGGATCATTTCACTAACAACCTGCATGACAACATTTTTACAAACCATTATAAATTTTTACACATTATGAAACAGATCAGATCAATCTTCACAGCCATCGTCATGACAGCCACCACCCTGTCGGCTTCAGCTCAGAACCCGGTGTCATTATCCGACGATGACGGTCAGTACTCAATCAACACAGGCTACAAAGGGTTCATTGATATCGGTTATGGCATCGGTGTAGGTGACCTGGGCGAAGATCGCTTTGAAGTCCTGACTTCACATGGTTACCAGTTCAATCCCTACCTGTACATCGGTATAGGCTTCGGCATCAGCTACTACCATAAAGCCGAATTATGGAACCTGCCTGTATTCGGAAACATACGCGGCACCTTACCTGTCAGGAACTCACGCGTCACTCCGTTTGTGGATCTCAAGATCGGATATTCGGCTATTGATGTCGAAGGTTTTTATTGCTCTCCATCAGTCGGTCTGAGGATCGCGACAGGTGCCCGGACGGGCCTGAACATAGGAATAGGCTACGAGATGCAGAAGACCGAATTTTACATGTGGACATTCGGATCTTCATGGACAAGCAGGGAAAACTGCGGAGCTTTTACCATCAGGATCGGATACGATATCTGACAGCACACCAGCAATCGGACAAAACCTCTCACATGTCGGCGGGATACACAATGCCATTCTGGCGGTGTATTTCATCGACGACCTTGATGGTGGATAACGAGCATCAAGCGAATTAATCGCACTTTTTCTTCATTTTAATACTCAAAAACAATTAGACGCGGAGTTGACATTCCGGTTCAAGTATGATAAGAGCATTTTATATTTGTTTACGGAATTAATTTTTGAATTACTCTCTGCTTATTAGTAAATTTGCAGTGCAAATGACAATCATACAGGTATTGACCTATCGACAAACACGTTCAAATACTATACATACCCGATTATGAAAGAATTAAAAGACATATCAATGGGCGGCGAACGCCCGCTTTTCGCCTCACACAACCTCAGACTTGTCAACGTGACCATCACGGCCGGAGAGAGCGGCATCAAATGCTGCTCTGATATCGAGGCCGACAATTGCCGTTTTGAAGGCAAATACCCGTTCTGGCACGTTGACGGCTTTAAGATAAAGAACTGCATTTTCACCCCGGGAGCCCGCGCGGCCCTATGGTACTCGCGCGATCTGGAGATGACCGATACCGTTGTTGACGCACCCAAAATGTTCCGCGAGATGGAGTCACTGCGACTCGAGCGGGTGCGCCTCAACGATGCGCTCGAGACGTTCTGGCACTGTTCCAAAGTAAAACTTGAGGATGTGGAGGTGCAGCATGGCGACTATCTTTTCATGCACTCGCGTGATATCAAGATACGCAACTACGTGCAGCAGGGCAACTATTCGTTCCAGTACTGCAAGAACGTCGAGATACACCGAGCCAGGATCGATTCACGCGATGCTTTCTGGGAGACAGAGAATGTCACTGTCTATGATTCGGAAATAGACGGAGAATTCCTCGGCTGGCACTCCAGAAATCTCAAATTCGTACGATGCAGGATAAGCGGAATACAACCACTCTGCTACTGCGACGGACTGGTACTCGAGGACTGCACTCTCGACGCCTCATGCAATCTTGCATTCGAGGACTCGAGCGTCAGGGCAACCATCAGCTCCACTGTCACCTCCATCAAAAACCCGCGCGAAGGCTCGATAACATCAAAGGGATACGGCGAGATAATATTCGACGAGAACCTGCGTAAGCCCGGTAACTGCAAAGTCCTCGTAAAACAATAACCGAAAAGCGACTACCATTGAACTCCTTCTTTGACACACCACCTGAACGCCGCGGCAGCGGATCCTATAAGTGGGACTCGCCGGGCGGCAGTGACGACATCATACCGCTGTGGGTCGCCGACATGGATTTCAGGACAGCACCTGCTGTCATCGAAGCCCTGCGTGCACGTACAGAGCATGGTATCTTCGGCTACACCCATGTGCCTGAAGAGTATTACAACGCCATAACCCGTTGGTACGGCATGCGATATGATGTCACGCTTCCAGCCGACGTTCATCCCATATATACCCAGGGAGTCGTACCGGCCATATCGGCGGCCATAAAGGCCCTCACACGCCCCGGAGACGGTGTGGCCGTGATGACTCCGGTATACAACTGTTTCTTTTCGTCAATACGCAACAACGGCTGTATGACGGTCGATGTCCCGTTGCGACGCATCGACTCGGCCGACAGTTTCACCTACGGGATTGACTTCGGGAATCTGGAGAAGACCCTTTCAGACGACCGCACTCCGGTCCTGCTGTTCTGCAATCCTCACAATCCGGCCTGCCGTGCATGGACGCGTGACGAACTGCAGCAGGTCTATGACATATGCCGCGCCACCGGCACCATAATGCTCAGTGACGAGATCCACGGCGACATCACTATGCCAGGCTACAGGTTCACTCCCGTGGCCTCGCTCGACGGAGATCCCCTCGGCCATACGGTGACATTCAGCTCACCGTCCAAGGCATTCAACATCGCCGGACTGCAGATAGCAAACATAATCACATCGTCGCCGCGGCTACGCTACCTCATAGACCGTGCCATCAATGACAACGAGGTGTGTGATGTCAATCCGTTCGGTGTCACGGCCCTGATCGCCGCCTACAATCATGGAGGCGAATGGCTCGACAGCCTTACAGACTATATCCATGCCAACTACCTGTACCTCACCGAGACACTGAACAGACGCCTGCCAAGCATCAAGGCAGCCCGCCTCGAGGCCACATATCTCGCATGGCTTGACGTCAGCTTCACCGGCATGCCGGACCACGATCTCGAGGAGTATCTCAGAGAGCACCACCGAGTATGGCTCAACGCCGGCAGCATGTACGGACAGGAAGGCTATCTCCGCGTCAACCTCGCCACATCACGCGCCCGCCTCGCCGAAGGGCTCGACCGCTTTATCAACGGTATCAATTCAATAATCACCCTTGGCTGACATCTCATACATACAGGACGGACGCGCAAGCACATTCAGACAACAGCTGTCGCTGGCCGCCAGACTGGCCCTGCCCGCAATCCTGTCCCAGCTGTCAAGCATCATCATGCAGTATATCGATGCCTCGATGGTGGGACGTCTCGGCACCGAACCCGCTGCGGCCATCGGTCTCGTCTCCACATCACTGTGGCTCTTCTGGGGAACATGCTCGGCAATCACCATGGGATTCTCGGTGCTTGTCTCACACCGTGTAGGCGCCAGGGACTATGCCGGTGCGCGTGACATACTGCGTCAGGCCATCACAGCCACAATACTGTTCAGTCTGCTGATCACCGCAACCGGAATCGCCATCGCACCGTCTCTGCCACACTGGCTCGGAGGCGGGGAAAACATCACAGGGATGGCTTCGCGCTACTTCATGATATTCGTCATGGCACTCCCGATGCTGAGCCTCAACTATCTGGCGGGAGGGATGCTGCGCTGTGCCGGCAACATGAAGATACCGAGCCTGCTGAATATAATGATGTGTGCGCTCGATGTCATCTTCAACTACCTGCTCATCTTCGAGACACGCCAGACTACATGGTTCGGGCATACATTCACGATGCCGGGAGCCGGACTCGGCGTCACAGGCGCGGCGCTCGGCACGGTCATAGCTGAGGTCATCACGGCCTGCTCCATGCTCTACTATCTGTGCTGTCATGAGAAAGGGCTTGCAATACGCGGGACTTCCGGCAGTTTCAAGCCTATGAAATCACTGATATCACGCGCATTGCATATATCAGCACCAATGGCCGCCGAACACGCGGTAATATGCGGCGCACAGGTCATGATAACCGTCATCGTAGCTCCGCTCGGCGCCGTAGCCATCGCCGCCAATGCATTCGCCATCACAGCCGAAAGCCTGTGCTACATGCCGGGATACGGAATCGGCGATGCCGCCACCACTCTCGTAGGGCAAAGTCACGGTGCAGGCAATCCCTATCTGGTAAAACGGTTCGGATACATCACAGTCGGGCTCGGTATGACTGTGATGTCGCTCATGGGCGTGATACTCTATATCACCGCGCCATGGATGATGGAACTGATGACACCTGTCGAAGAGATACAGCGTCTGGGAACCGAGGTGTTACGCATCGAGGCCTGGGCAGAACCGATGTTCGCCGCGTCGATAGTGGCATACGGTGTGTTTGTAGGCCTTGGCGACACCATCGTGCCGGCATGCATGAACTTCGGAAGCATATGGCTGGTACGAGTACCGCTGGCCGCCTGGCTCGCAAATTACTACTCCGCAGCCGAGTCGACAGTAGCAGGACTCAAAGGAGTATGGATTGCCATGTGCATCGAACTGATGTTCAGGGGGGCGATATTCATTATACGCCTCGTCAGGAAAAATTCAAGGTTATCCCCGCGTCAACCCTCTCAGAAACGCTCATAACTGGCCACGTATGTCATGCCACGGACCGGTTCCGGAGCCCTGGAAACGTCGATGCTCCAATGTCCCGCCGTGTCACGGTAGCGCTCGGCCATGTAGAAGTGGCTCATTCCGATACCCATATCGAGCATATGCACACGGTTTGCATCCTTACAGTAAAAATGAACCGTATCCCCTTTTATGACAGCCCTCCATGGCTGTGAATTGACCGACGACGGCGCAAGCCTCATCATCATCAGCGACTCGTAGAACCGGCTCGAACCGGTAACAGGACATGACCAGTCGCCAACGAAAAACATGCGCTCCATAGGCTTACGGTTCCTGCTGCCCATAGTGAAACGGGTTACACGTTCCACAAACCGCATAGCCGGAGCCGGATGTCCCACAGCTATCACAGCCTGCAGCCCCATCCCGGCAGGGAAACCGGTCCTGACACCGAAATCGGCAGCTTTGAACGTACCGGCCATCCAGCATGTACCCAGTTCCATCTGAGTGCAGGCCAGCACCACCTGCTCCATAGCGAAGCCGGCCGCGACAGCATCGGCATACTTCCGGCTGTCAAATCCCAGCAGCATGAAATCCCCGGCACCTCTGATCACACCGTACGTTCCGGGACGCTGTGGCCCGTCAGGATCAAACCGCTGAAGAGCCATTGACCACCGGCCGGATAAAGGACATGACGCACATCCCATGGCCGCATTTACCGAGTCGATCTGTCCGGCAGTCAACAGTTTGCCGTCATACGTTCTGACAGACGTACGTGCCTGTATAGCTTCAATTATATCCATGAGTCTTTCGTTTCGTTAAATCCAGACATATATATTCAACACCGGCGTCACACGGAATGTTGCCTGCAGACAATCACCTGATTTCAGAACAGATAAATTCTGAAGCTTCCGACACCGCACGACCGAATGACGCCGCCTGTCCCGGGACAGTTATAAACAGATGTACCGAACCGGGGACAACATCGTAACGCACCGTTTTGCCCAGACGTTTCAGCCGCTCGGCAAACTCACGGCCCTGATCTTTAAGTATGTCACATTCGGCGGCAACAATAAGTGTCGGCGGCAATTTAAGCAAATCACAGTCAGAAGCCATTGCCGGCGATACCCTCGGATTATATACATCAGAGGAATATGCGTCGCTGAATGCCTCCATAAGCTCACTGTCAAGTCCATATCCACGACCATACGTCTGCCAGCTCGGAGAATTGTCCGGATAAGCCTTGGTCACCGGATAAAAAACGACCAGTCCGTCAAATGTATTGTCCGGGAAGCTCAACGCCGCGGCGATAGCCAGATTTCCGCCCGAGCTGTCTCCGCCCAGCACCATTCCCCTGCATTTCCATAACCCGAGACTGTCGGCGGCAGTCACAACGGCCGAGATGCAGTCATCAAGTCCCTCAGGATACGGATGTTCAGGAGCGAGGCGGTAGTCCACAGCCAGCACGGCAACCCCATTGGCCGCCATATGTGAACAGAAACGAGAACAGCTGTTAATGCTTCCGATAGTCCAGCCGCCTCCATGAAAATACAGCATCAGTGGAATTGTATCGTTATCATAGAGACTGCTCCGGAACAATGCCATATTTTCACCTACCGGTCTGCGGGATACTCCTGACGGCAACTCCCCGGGAATATTGCGTGACATACGCATCGAATCAAGCCGGTCATTGTTTCCGGCTATCGCCTCACGGATAGCTTCGGCCTGTCGTTTCTGCATGTCCCGCGGCATCGCTTTCAGAAAAGATTCAGCCTCATGACGATATACACCGCATGCGGCATTCGATTTGAATGTCAGTATGAAAGCAGCCGCCAAAATCATTGCCGCAATCTGAAGTTCACGCATATCCATATTCTTCATCATTCCATAATAACAATAACAGCACCCCGGATACGGCAACGATATGTCGCCATATCCCGAGGTGCGGTCTGTCAGTCTGCAATAAAAGCACTTATCAGTATTCCTGCCAGCTGGTTATGCCGATCGAATCGACAGGGCGCGAAACGAAGGCCTTCACAAAGGCGAGTGCCAGCCGGGCATTGGTAAGCAACGGGATGTTGTGATCAATGGCATGACGGCGTATACGGTAACCGTTGGTCAGTTCACGCTTGGTATGGTTCTTAGGGATATTGATGACGAGATCGACAGTGTGGTCACCGATGATGTCAAGAACCGAGAGTCCGTCTTCGTCGGGCCAGCACACCTGTGTAGCCCTCACACCATGCTCGCCAAGGAACTTAGCTGTGCCCGGGGTCGCATATATGGCATATCCCTTTGAATCCAGAAGCCTGCAAGCCTCGAGCATGTCGACTTTGGCACGTGCATCGCCCGAACTTACAAGAATCCCCCTGGCCGGCACATGATGGCCTACCGAGAGCATGGCATTGAGAAGAGCCTCGTCAAAGTCACGGCCGAGACATCCGACCTCTCCGGTCGACGACATGTCCACCCCGAGCACCGGATCGGCCTTGTGGAGACGGGCGAAAGAGAACTGCGAGGCTTTCACACCGATATAGTCTATATCAAATGTCGATGTATCGACGGGATCGGGATTCTCACCGAGCATGATACGTGTCGCAGTCTCGATGAAATTCTTTTTCAGGACCTTGCTCACGAACGGGAACGAACGTGAGGCTCGGAGATTGCACTCGATCACCTTTACATAATTGTCCCTGGCAAGATACTGGATATTAAACGGACCCGATATATTCAGAGCCTCAGCAATACGGGCGCTGATATGCTTGATGCGACGGGCAGTAGCCATATATATCTTCTGGGCGGGGAACACAAGGGTAGCGTCGCCCGAGTGCACACCGGCATACTCGACATGCTCCGATATGGCGTATTCAACGATCCTGCCGTTGCGCGCCACAGCATCAAATTCGATCTCCTTAGCGTTCTGCAGGAACTCCGACACCACTACAGGATATTCCTTCGATACCTTTGCGGCCTGTCCCAGGAATGTATGCATCTGTTCATAGTCATAGCACACATTCATGGCCGCACCCGAGAGAACATAGCTGGGACGGATGAGCACCGGGAATCCCACCTCCTCGACAAACGAGTGTATCTCATCCTCGGTAGTGAGTTCCTTCCAGCGCGGCTGATCGATGCCGAGCTGATCGAGCATTGCCGAGAATTTATGACGGTTCTCGGCCCGGTCAATAGATACCGGCGAGGTGCCGAGCACCGGAACATGACAACGGTATAGCTTCATGGCCAGATTGTTAGGAATCTGACCGCCTACACTGACGATGACACCGCGGGGAACTTCGAGGTCAATGATATCCATAACCCGCTCGAAACTGAGTTCGTCGAAGTAAAGGCGGTCGCACATGTCATAGTCGGTCGACACAGTCTCGGGATTATAGTTGATCATAACTGCCTTGTAGCCGAGCTTACGCGCGGTTGCGGCCGCATTGACCGAACACCAGTCAAACTCAACCGAACTGCCTATGCGGTAGGCTCCGGAACCGAGCACGATTATATTGTTGCGCGAATTTATATCATAAGGGATAGAATTATCGTCGGCTCCGTAAGTGACATAGAGATAGTTGGTGAGCTCAGGATACTCCGAGGCCACAGTATTGATGCGACGTACACGGGGCGTGATGTCAAGTTCCTTGCGACGGCTGCGTACACGCAGCACGTCAGCCTCCATGTTACCCTGAGGATTCTCCACAAGACGCGAGATCTGGAAGTCGGAGAAGCCGAGTTTCTTTGCCTCAAGCAATGTCTCCCGGTCAAGATCCTCTACCGAACCTCCACGCTGTCTGAGCGTGCGTGCGAAACGCACTATATTATTGAGACAATTGATAAACCATATATCGATCTTCGTAAGATCGGCCACACGCTCGGGTGTGTATCCCTCCTCAAGAGCCTGTGCGATAGCGAAGATGCGCGTATCGGTAGGATGAGTGAGCGCATACTCGAGATCGTCAAAATGAATATCACTGTTGCCGACGAATCCGTGCATACCCTGGCCGATCATACGGAGTCCTTTCTGTATTATCTCCTCGAACGACTTACCTATCGACATTATCTCACCCACCGATTTCATCGACGAGCCGATCTCACGGTCTACACCGACAAACTTCGACAGATCCCAGCGCGGGATCTTGACAATCATATAATCGACCTCCGGAGCCCTGGCGGCCGAATATTTAGTGCCCGGTTCGCCTATCTGGTCAAGGGTATATCCGAGGGCAAGCTTGGCAGCGACAAAAGCAAGGGGATAGCCCGATGCCTTGGAAGCGAGAGCCGACGAACGGCTTAGACGGGCGTTGATCTCGATGATGCGGTAATCGTTTGTCTCGGCATTGAAAGCATACTGGATATTACACTCTCCCACAATACCTATGTGACGTACCACGCGGGTGGCTATGTCCTGAAGCATTTTTATCTGTTCGGGCGAAAGGGATACTATAGGAGCTACCACGATACTCTCGCCGGTATGTATACCCAGAGGATCGAAATTCTCCATGGGCACGACGGTAAAACAAAGATCGGAGGCGTCACGTATCACCTCGAACTCAATCTCCTTCCAGCCCTTGAGCGATTCTTCCACGAGTATCTGGCGTGAATAGGCCAATGCGCTCTCGCAGTGAGTGATAAACTCGTCGTCATTGTTACATATACCCGAGCCGAGACCACCCAGGGCATATCCGGAACGCACCATCACCGGATAACCTATGCGATGGGCTACCTCAAGAGCGTCGTCAATCGACCCGACTGCCTGTGATACCGGAGTCTTGACCTTGATCTCGTCAAGTTTCCGGACAAAAAGATCACGGTCCTCAGTGATCATGATGGCCTCGACCGAAGTGCCGAGCACTCTGACTCCATATTTTTCAAGAGTGCCGTCGAGGTAAAGCTGTGTGCCGCAGTTCAGCGCGGTCTGTCCACCGAAGGCAAGCAGGATTCCGTCGGGGCGTTCCTTTCTGATTACAGCCTCGACAAACCCGGGAGTGATCGGTAGAAAATAGACACGGTCGGCGACTCCCTCCGATGTCTGTATGGTAGCAATGTTGGGGTTGATCAGCACCGATTCCACACCTTCTTCGCGCAAAGCCTTAAGAGCCTGAGAACCCGAGTAGTCAAATTCGCCCGCCTGGCCTATCTTCAAGGCACCCGAGCCGAGTAAAAGCACTTTTTTCATCGTAGTTGTAAATCTGTTCAGTGACTGGTTTGACAAAACCGATTAGAGAATTTCTGCAAATTTACGAAATTCGCGCCATACTGAGGTCCGATATACAAAGAAAAAAACAAAATCTACGCGAGCATCTACTATTATATTGCCGGATTGTAAGTACCTTTGCAGTCATGACTAACACAGTATCCAGCAGTATCCTCGACACCATCGGCCAGACACCCATGGTACGTATAAACCGGATCAATCCCAATCCGGCAGTAAATATCTACGCCAAACTTGAAGGATTCAACCCTACCGGCAGCATCAAGGACCGCATAGCCTTACGCATGATTGAAGATGCGGAAGCCTCCGGGCGCCTGCATCCCGGACAGACCATAATAGAACCGACATCAGGCAACACAGGTATAGGACTCGCCATTGTAGGCATAGTCAGAGGGTATAAAGTGACAATAGTGATGAGCGACGCCGTGAGCATCGAGCGCCGTAAGATAATACGCTCCTACGGGGCCGACGTCATACTCACTCCCGGCCAGGAGGGTACAGACGGAGCTATCAGGCTCGCACGAAGGATGGCGGCGGAGAACCCCGACAGATATTTCATGCCCGACCAGTTCGGCAATGCCGCCAACTACCAGGCTCATTACGAGAGTACAGCTCTGGAAATATGGACCCAGACAGGAGGCAACATCGATTATCTGGTATGCGCCCTCGGAACCTCAGGCACGATAATGGGAATATCAAGGTTCATGCGTGCGCTCAAACCCGATATCAAGGTAGTATGTGCCCAACCTGTGAAAGGGCACTACATACAGGGGCTTAAAAACATGGAGGAGGCAATCGTGCCTGCCATCTACGATCCCGGGCGTATAGACATACAGGAAATGATCGAAAGCGAAGAAGCAATCGACATGGCGAGACAGATAATACTCAACGAGGGTATCTTCGCCGGCATGAGCAGTGGCGCCGCCATGCTGGCGGCCATACGTGTGGCCTCACGTATACCTTCGGGAAATATTGTGGCGGTATTTCCCGACCGAGCCGAAAAATACCTGTCCACAATAATGTTTGACCGATACGACGATCAGTCTGCCGGCTCAAACTGATCTTTGCCGACACCACAAAGAGGGCAGACCCAGTCGTCGGGCAGATCGGCAAATGCCGTTCCTGGTACGATACCGTGTTCGGGGTCTCCTACTGCCGGGTCATAGACCCAGTCACATACTGTGCATACATATTTCTCCATAGTAGTAAAGTTTGGGATACGGGTTAGTTTTCATTATATTTAAACAAACGGAAAGAGTGATTTGTTCACCGGACGGAAATATATAGCGGCAAGCCAAAAAGTATAAAAGAATTATAATTATTAAAAAATTATCAATACATTTGTAAAAAATAAGGCCGATTTATTTTAATGACCAATATCAATCACTCAAATATTTAATGTATGAAGTTACATCTCACATCTTCATTACTGGTTCTAACATTCTCATTGTCAACGATGACAGCACATTCAGCCGATGCTGTTTCAACGTCGGCCGCAGAAATCGCCGAACCCATCCCAGCGACCTTATCCTCCCAGGGGACAAGAGTAAACACAATAGTGCGCGGCACCGTACTGTCCTCCGAGGGAGAACCTCTGGCCGGAGCTACCATATCGGTAAAAGGAAAATCCGGAGGTGTCGCCGCCGACATCAACGGCAACTTTGCCATAAAAGTTGACGGCACAGACCCCGTACTCGTGGTCTCATATATAGGAATGATACCCGGCGAGACCATTCTCAATGCCGCAAACACAGCATCCCCATTACGCATAGTCCTCGAACCGAACTCAGCCATGATCGACGAGGTGGTTGTAACCGGCTACCAGAACATCAAACGCGAGAATGCCACCGGTGCTTTCCAGCAGATCTCGGCAAAAGATCTCGAGACACGCTCGGTAGGGACCCTGTCATCAAACCTCGAAGGCAAAATCGCAGGTATGGTAGTATATAACAACGATATACAGATACGAGGCGTCGGTACCCTCGCGGCAAGCACAACTCCGCTTATCGTCGTAGACGGTCTGCCTATCGAAGGTACACTCAACGATGTAAACCCGTACGAAGTCGACAAGGTCACCGTATTGAAAGATGCCGCGGCATCGGCAATCTACGGAGCACGTGCCTCCAACGGAGTGATTGTCATCACGACAAAGAAAGGTATTGATTCCAAGATAGATGTAGAATTCAACGCCGACTTCACCGTATATGAGAAATATGACTACGACGATCTCAATCTCGTCAATGCCGAAGAACTCATATATCTTGAAGAGCAGAATTTCAACTGGATGCTCGGAGAACCGTATGCCGCCGACCATATAACCGACCAGTGGGGTACCCGCGGCGGACTGTGGAACCCGCTGAACAAGCTCATGATGCGCAGACACCTGGGAGAGGTCACAGATGCCGGATATAGCTCGCAGGTCGCACAGTGGAAGCGTAACAGCTACTCGGGCGACTGGGACGACTACATGACCCGCACGCGTTTCGAACAGCGTTACAACGTGGCCATACGCACCAACAGCAAACACATGAACAACAATATAGCCATCAACTGGAACGGAGACAACACGCATAACACACGTTCCTATGACAACAAACTGTCACTGCGCTATCTCGGAGACCTAAGACTGACATCATGGTTTACAGCCACTCTCGGATTACAGGTTGACAACATACGCCAGAAAGGACACTATTCCGGCAAACTGGATCCGTCAGGCCGCAACTCATTCCCGGAGTATCTGTCATTCCGCAACCCTGACGGCACTCCCGCACACCTGCAGGCCTATGTCGATCTCAACGAACCATCCCTGAACGATCCCTCGCTTGAGCTGAAGGACGAATCATACTCACCGGCCGAGGAACTTGACCGCAACTTCTCATTGTTCCGTTCCACCTATACCCGCGGATATGCCCATCTCAACTTCTTCCCGATACCGGAACTCAAACTGTCGGGCATGTTCCAGTACGAGGATATGACCAGCAAACGCTCAAACACCGTGACCGGAGATTCATACTCGGCCCGCCATCTCTTCAACCTGTTCACCGAGGACGGTAATCATAAACTGGCCGAAGGCGGTATCTATGACGAGACGAACGTCACAGACAACTCCTATACCCTGCGTTTCCAGGCCACCTATGACAAACGTTTCCTCGACAAGCATGAGATAAACGCCATCGCCGGCTATGAATTCCGTCACCAGAAATACCGCTCGGGCAAGAACACGCTTTTCGGCTACGACGAGAAAACTCTCACCCACACGACCGGAATGACCAACCTCAACGATCTGATCGAAGCCACGACATCAGATCTGGGCAATCTGTACTCACCGGCCTACGTATACATGAACGAGGACTTCGGCGGTTTTTCCGAGATCGAACACAAATACCAGTCATACTACGCCACAGCCAACTATACCTACGACCGGCGCTACAGCCTGTCAGGCAGTTTCCGTATCGACGAAGCCGACCTTTTCGGCGCCGACAAGAAATTCACCCGTCGTCCATTGTGGTCGGCAGGCGCGAGCTGGAACGCACACAAGGAGGAGTTCATGCGTGACATCACCTGGATCAACATGCTCAAACCACGTGTAAGCTACGGTGTCACCGGAAATATAAACTCCGACTACTCATCATATCTCACCGCCGCCATCTACACCAACCAGGTCATCGGATCGAAACGCGCCCTGCTCGAGACCCCGCCGAACGACCAGTTGCGCTGGGAAAAAACAAAGACCTTTGACTTCGGTGTCGACTTCGCATTCTTCAACTATCGTCTCAACGGCTCTGTCGACTATTACAACAAACAGGGCAGCGACATACTCAGCCTGATGGATCTCGATCCCACGAGCGGATGGGCGGCCCTGAACATGAACAATGCATGTACACGCAACCGCGGTGTCGAACTACAGCTCAACGGAGAGATCCTCAGGGCCGGCAATCCCCGCCAGGTAGGCCTGAATGTCGCTCTCACACTCGCCTACAACAATAACAAAGTGACAAAGATCAACCACAAGTCCACACGCGGTATCGATGCGCTTGACCCTACCGACCACAAGGAAGGCAGGCCCGTAAATTCAATATACTCATACATGTATGGAGGAGTGGCCTATGACGAGGACGGCTACCAGTACATACAGTGGAAAAAAGCCGACGGAGAACTCTATGACGATGCCCTGTCAAGCGCCAATTTCTCCCCCGACGACGTTGTGTTCAGCGGAGCTCTCGACCCGAAATGGAGCGGATCGTTCACCCCTACAGTAAGCTACCGCAACTTCACACTGAGCGCCATGGCGGCATTCTATCTCGGACACTACTTCCGTCCCAACTATAACAAGTGGACATACACATCAGAAATCAACTACGGCACACAGCCCACACGCGAGTACCTGACATTCTGGAGAGCTACAGCCGAACAGCGTAAAGACATCATAGGCAACGGATACATAATGTCCGAGACTTCGATGCTGCCCGACCAGGTATGTTATGCCGACCAGCATGTGGACCACGCCGACTATCTTAAGCTACGTAACATAGTCCTGTCTTACTCGTTCCCGAGCAACATATGCAAGCGCCTTGGTGTAAGTTCACTGCGTCTGCGCGCACAGGCAAACAATGTAGCCACATGGACCCGCAACAGCGAGGGCATAGATCCAGAGAGAGTCAATCCCATAACTGGTCAATGGAACCTTGGCACCCCCCGCAGCTATACATTCAGCATCAATGTCAATTTCTAACCCAAACCGATCATCTCAATGAAACACAATATAGTTCTTCCCGCCATAGCATCGGCGGCAATGCTGATTCTGAGTTCATGCGATATCGAGCTGGTTCCGAAAGGGAAAACCACTCTCGGAACAACCGCCGAACTCGAATACGTACTCAACACGGCCACCATCAGCGACAAGCCGTTCCACGACATCTCCATCATCGTCAACGAAGCATACGGTGATGACTACCAGACTCCTGTTCCCCGCAAAGCCATGCAGGAGAACACTCTGATGCGTGCATATCTGGCCTACGATGAGAGCGTGGACCGCGCATCGCTGTCAACCGACGACCGCCGGTACGAGACCATATACAATATGATCAACGCCATGAACGTAGTGATCTCAAAAGCTCACGAGAGCGAAGGCGATGAGGCCCGGAAGAGCCAGCTCGTAGCCGAAGCCCGCACAATGCGTGCCTATTATCACTTCCTTATAGCCGCAATCTACGCCCGGCAATATGATGACGCCACTGCCTCTCAGAACGGCGGCATAGCCTACGTAACCGACTACAATCCCGGCAACAGGAAAATACAGCTGCCCCTCGATCAGGTATACAGACTCATACTTGACGACCTGAGCGACGAAAATCTCGCCCTGCTTCCCGAACGCAACAACGTGGTACGGTGCTCCAGATATACAGGATATGCTATCAGATCACGTGTACTTTTCCAGATGAAACATTACGCCGACGCTCTTACCTACGCGCTCAAGGCTCTTGAAGGAAACAATACGATAGAAGACCGCAGCAGCATCAAGCAGACCACACAATGGCGTCTGAGACCAGATGCTCCCAACAACCTGATATACATATCGCCCATGTCGACACATGTGGCTGTCAACTACGAGCAACTCTCGGTAGAGACCGTAGCTTTGTTTGAACCGGGAGATCTCACAAAGGACTTCGCCAAGCAGTATGGTATGCCCCTTTACAACCCGATGTACGGCAGCGGTGACAGCGGCGTACCCGGATGCGTCGAGCTGATATCATATGACGTATTCACCAACACATGGGGGCTGACTGTCGAGCGCACGATGTATAACGCCGCCGAATGCTATATACGCACAGGTGAGATCAAGAAAGGTCTCGACATGGTGAACGATATACGTGAGAAACGCATCGACCCCGATGTCTACCAGCCTTTCACAGCCAATACTGAGAAACAGGCCATGGAACAGCTCCAGCGGGCAAAGTTCATCGAATGTCTTGCAACATACGACAATTTCCTTGACCGCAAGCGCTGGAACTCGGAGGATGAATATAAGGCCCCGATCACACGATGGCTTCCGGTATCGGAAAATCCCGATGAATGCAAGTTCACCATCTCACCGGAAAGCCCGCTCTGGGTCATTCCGTTCCCTGTATCGGTAATCGCCCACAACGATTCGTTCAGGCAGAACTATTAGCCGACAGACCTGATATACATACAGAAGACGCTCCGGAACGGTTCCGGAGCGTCTTCTGGTATATAATGATTTTATTTATGGTCCCGATCCGGCATATAATCACCTGAAGGCTCCGTCATAACTTTATTCTGAGCCTTGATATGCCTCATTACCATATATGATGCTGTGAGCCACGATAACGAAAACACTACCATACCGATACCGGTAATAAGCGTTACCATTGAATCGGTAATGGCCGGCTGGCCCATGCACACCATCACCACACCTGCCGCAAGAACAAGCACCGGCCCTACGTACAGCCACACAGGCAATCCATGGCTCCTGACAGCCCGGGACATCAGGTAAATAAGCATCATGGAGGCAAGTATCATCACTCCGCCGAAGATATATACAAGCACCGGAGTGAACAGACCGGGAGCGACGACCATCAGCACTCCGAGTCCTACCGAAGCTATGCTTGATATCCACCCGGCAACTTTCATTGAAGCTGTAGGACGGTGACGACTGTCATCACGATGACTGAAAAGCAGCACAAGGTTGATCAGTCCAGGTATTATCAGAGTCACTCCGGTGATGAACACTATGGTATGAGGAATGTTCTCGCGTCCATGGACATAACACAGCAACAGGCCTGCTGCCAGTATAACAATGTTGGTTAGGATTGTAGCTCTTGTATTCATAATAGTTTATCAATTCACAGACACCCACATGGTATCTATAATTTTTAACAAAAAAAAAGTCTTTTTGTTGTGTGACAGCGCCAAAAAATAAAAGCGCAGATTATTTTGCGCCATCCGGTTGAAAAATAAAACCGCAAATTACGCAAATTACGCGAATTTTTTTGGTGGGGAGAGAGAATCTGATTTTTCAGATATTTCTGTCCTATAATTTGCGTAATTCGCGTAATTTGCGGTTTAATTTTAGCCATCCGGATGGTTTCCTGTAATCTGCGTAATCTGCGCTTTAAATCTCCACCGGATGGCCATTTATAATCTGCGCTTAAAATTATTTGATTTGCTCTCGGCTTATTCGTATCTTTGTTGTCATGATACAGACAGGAGACAAAGCCCCCGATCTGCTGGGGCTCGACGAGAATGGTAAAGAGGTACGTCTCAGCGATTACAGCGGCCGTACAGTGGCTTTATATTTTTATCCGAAGGATTCGACCTCAGGCTGTACAGCCCAGGCCTGCAATCTGCGTGACAACTACCAGGCACTGCTCGATGCCGGCTATCAGGTGATAGGTGTGAGTGTTGACCCGGCGAAGTCGCACGTGCGCTTCAAGGAGAAGAACACCTTGCCTTTTCCGCTGATCAGCGACAGTGACCACCGACTGGTGGAAACGTTCGGCGTGTGGGCTGAGAAGTCGATGTACGGACGCAGGTACATGGGAACATTACGTACAACATTCATAATAAATCCCGAGGGTATAGTGACCCGCATCATAGGTCCCAGGGAAGTCAGGACCAAGGACCACGCATCCCAGATATTAGAGTATGTCAAGTCTTAGAAACTGTTTTCTGAATGAAACACGTATTATATACAATAATTGTTTTGCTCGCCATGGGCGTGGCGGCCTCATGCGGCACTGACAACAACCGCGATGCCATCGAAGCCGCCGAGCAGGCCATGGCATCGGGTGACTACAGGCTGGCACAGTCAATCTGTGACACCTTCGTCACCGACTCGACATCGACACTGAGCGCCGGCGAACTATGCCGGCTGTCATTGATATACATGAAAATGAGCGACATCGATGACAGCGGTGTATATACCGCCGCCGCCACACAGTGTTACAGGAGCGCGCTGAGAGCCGACAGCGACTCGGCCCGCCTGTTCTATGACAATGTGCCCATCGACGAAGCCCGCCATGTCGAGATAATGATGCAGCTTGACAGAATGCTTGGCCGCGACGGGCAGAACTGGTACATAGACGAGGATTCAATCAACGCCCAACTGCCCGATTCCCTGTTATGAACAGCCTCGAAGACGCTCTGAGGCAATTCATGGCCTCGAATCCCGAGTTACCTGACGGCGAGGAACCGACCGTGACCGGGAAACAGCCGGCAAGACGTCCGGCCGACAGACTGCAGGTAGTTATCGAACGCAAGGGCCGGGGCGGCAAGACCGCAACCATAGTCTCGGGGTTTACCAGCCTGGATGATGACGGGATAGCCGAACTGGCCCGCAGACTGAAAACCCGCCTTGGAACCGGCGGTTCAAGTCGCGGCGGCGAGATACTGATCCAGGGCGAACGTCGCCGGGAGATCGTGGAACTTCTCCGCGCCGAAGGATTTCGGATCAGCTGACTGTCCGCCCATCTCAGGCTAAGGGCCATGGACAATCACAGATATCAGATTATATATACAACAGAAATATAAGCATCCCCAAAATCACACAAACGGGTTATGTTGCAGATTTATAAGGCTTCGGCCGGGTCAGGCAAGACTTATACTCTGACCCGTGAATACATAAAATACCTGATAGCGGCCAAGGACGACAGCGGCCGCTACCGGTTGCGTCGCAAGCCTTTGAGCGAACATAGCCGTATCCTTGCCATCACATTCACCAACAAGGCAACCAATGAGATGACACGCCGTATCATAAAGGAACTGGCACTTCTGGCCGGTATGTCGACGGCTGAGGAACTTAAGGAAATCGGACTTACAGCCGACAATGCAGGGCAAACAACAGGGCTCAGCGACTACGCCGACTACTTTATAGACCCGGAAAACGGTCTCGGATGCACGCTCATGGAATTAAGGGATGCGGCGCGCACGGCGCTGATCAATCTGCTGTATGACTACAGTTATTTTAACGTAAGCACCATTGACTCTTTTTTCCAGAGTGTCCTCAGGATGTTCACCCGCGAGACAGACCTTCCGGACAATTATAGTGTGGAACTCGACAATGACTTTGCCATCGCTCTCGGTGTCAATGAAATGTTCAACTCGCTCAACTACCATACCATACCGGGCACCCCTGAGGATGTAGAACAGCGGTGGATCAAAGACTGGCTCTATCAGTTCATGCAGTCGAAGATGGCCGACGGCAGCACATTCAACATGTTTGCACGGGGATCGCACATGCATGGCGAACTTGTCACAGAGATGAAAGAAGTGTTCAACGAAGAGTTCAAACGACGTCTTGATGTACTGCGGCCCTATTTCGCCGACCACGCCAGACTGATGAGATTCACTTCAGGGCTAAGCCGCATAATCCGCGAACTCAGAAAAGAGATAGCCGGAATTGCCGGCGAGCTTCTGCAGTCGATGCCGGACGACGCCTATTATCTTCACTGGCGCAACGCCATGACCAGAATGGCCGGCGGCGAAATCCTTTCGAGCCTCAGGACGGTAGAGAAAGTGGCCGGCGACGGCAAGGGTGCCTTCACCAAGGCCTCGATAAAGAAATATGGACTCAACACAGAACTTGCCGGGCGATGCAATGACCTGGCCAACGACTACCTTAGGCTTGAAAACATTGCATCCGAGTTCAAACCGATGGTTTCCAGAGCCTATATATTCGGACTGCTGTCGACAATAATGACCCACATCGACACCTACTGCCGCGATAACCAGCTGGTTCTGCTCAGCGAGACCAACAGTATACTCAAGGGGCTTATCAACGACGACGAGACCCCGTTTCTGTACGAAAAACTCGGATACTACCTTGACCATTTCCTGATAGATGAGTTCCAGGATACGTCACCTATGCAATGGGACAACCTCAGGCCGCTGGTGATGGAAAGCCTCGGACGCGGCAAAGACGACCTCGTCATAGGCGACGAGAAGCAATGCATATACCGTTTCAGAAATTCCGATCCGCGGCTCCTTGGCGAGACTGTCGAGAAAGATACTACGAGCCGCTACCGTACACCCGGGACTGTCGACATCAGGGGTATAGACCTCAAGGATAACAGCAACTGGCGCAGCGCCGAGGAAATCGTCAGATTCAACAACACGCTGTTCAGGATAATCGCCATGCTTGTCGACGAGAAGAACGGACAGCGTCCCGGCGTATTGTCGGCCAGCGAGACCTACACCAACATCATTCAGCAGATCGATCCCGGGCGCAAGGAAAAACACGGATATGTAAAAATCTATCTCGAGAGCGAGCCGCCGTCAAAAAAAGACAACTCCGGAACCGACACACAGGCAGTCCGGACAGATACGCCGGACATTGATCCCGCCCTCGAGTTCATCACAGCAGAGATACGTCGCCAGCTTGAATCCGGATACCATCCCGGTGACATAGCCGTACTCGTACGGGACCACAGGAACGGACAGAAAGTCATAACCCATCTGCTCAGGAAGATGAACGAGACAAACGACCCTCTGCCGCGTTTCGACATCATAAGCGAAGAGGCCATGGGGCTGTCTGCAAGCGCTTCGATACGGCTGGTGACAAGTATCATGAGGCTTGTGAGCCTGCCTGAGTTTCTGGAGGCCGACCCCAAGGCGGTAGCCCGCTCGCAAGGCCGACAGGACACTACCGTGAAGCAGAGCGATGCCTACCGCCGCGCACGACTGGTAAACCGTTTCCAGTTCTACCTGCATCTCACACATGATGACGGCACCCCATACAACGCATCCGAAGCGCTTGACGCCGCTCTTACAGACAACCGCACACCCGACCGTACCGACAATGACGACTCCCTCAGGTCGTTGCTCGACATGGAATGTCTCAACCTTCCGGCTGTTGTAGAGCGCATAATCCACACTTTCGTTCCAGAGCCGCTGAAAGAAAGCGACAATCTGTTTCTCACTACATTTCAGGATCTGGTCTATGACTACAGCCTGCGCGGATGTCATGATATCAGAAGTTTTCTCGACTGGTGGGACACCAACGGCTGCCGCAGCACACTATCGAGTCCCAACGACAACGACTCGCTGACAGTAATGACCATCCACAAATCAAAAGGCCTTGAGTTCCCATGCGTACACATACCGTACGCCAACGGAGTCATGTTCAAGGAACGGAGCTGCCACTGGGTAGACATCGACTCCACTCTTCTCGAGGCACTCGGAGTAGATCCCGATGACGTACCGTCATCAATGCCGCTCAATGTAACGAGCAGGATGACCGGATCGTCAATATACGGTGACTCATGTCTCAACGCCATAGCACAGAGCTATGTCGACGAACTCAACGTCAATTATGTAGCCATGACACGTCCGGCGACCGAACTGATAGTGTACTCACCTTACAGGTCAGGAGACTCCTTCTGGAAACTGCTGCGGGAGGCATTCGAAAAGACCGACGAAGCCTGTCTTGACAGTCTTGACATACCCTGTAACGCCAGACAGTGGATGATCGGACTGAAAACTCACTTCGACGGCAATACATTCACATTAGGTAAACCCACCATAGGAAAAGCCCGCCATACAGGAGACACCGGAAGCGGCGAGACAATCTGCCTTCACCGATACCCGACCACCGACTTCATCGAAAGGGCTCGGGCCTGTACCCGGATCGATGTCACGGGACCGTTCGATATCAGCAACCCGAGGCACACAGGAACTTTTCTTCACGCTGTCATGGGACACGTCACCACCAGAGACAGCCTCGATACAGCGATGAGACGCCAGGGATACCGTTTTCATCTCGACAGTATCACATATGACAGGATGTACAGCCGCCTCAGGCAGGTTATCGATAAACCTTCTGCCAGAAGATGGTTCGAGAATTTCGAACGTGTGATCACCGAGAGAACCGTCACATCACGCGGAGAAACAAGACGTCCGGACCGGCTGGTGTGGAACACTGACGGGTCGGTCGATGTGATCGACTACAAATTTGTGGACCACCTGCCAGAGACACTCGAAGGCAATCCGACCCACATGAAGTATGTGACTCAGGTCGACCAGTACCGTAAGGATGTCAAAGGGAACACCCACGCCGAGGTAAACGGATACATCTGGTATATAACCGATAATGACAGTCTAATAGTACAGATATGAAGTATTTTCTCACACTGACAATCGCCGCCATAGCGGCATGCGTGACGACCGGTGCAGTGACTCCCGGCCGTACATGCCTCGATAAGGGCTGGCGCACTATAGCCGGCAACAAGGCCGGATATACCGACCGGGAATTCAACGACAGCAGGTGGGCGCGCATAGATCTCCCCCACGACTGGAGCATACAGTTCAATCCCGACTCGACTGCCAGTACAGGTAATGACGGAGGCTACCTGCCGGGAGTAGAAGCAGTATACCGATACACACTGCCGATGGACACGATACTGCCAGGTATATACCAGCTACTTGTAGAGGGAGCGTACATGAACCCGACAGTATGGGTAAACGGCGAAGAGATCGACTCACATACTTACGGCTATACCTCGTTCAGGGTCGATGTAACCGATTTCCTCGAGAAAGGAGACAACACAATTGCGATCACCGTCGACAACAGCATTCAGAAAAACAGCCGCTGGTACAGCGGCACAGGACTGTACCGGCCCGTATGGCTCGAACATTATAATCCTGTTTACATTGAACCGGGCAGCATGTTTGTCTCCACACCGGGCATACGTCCCGGCATGGCCATAGGCCGTATGGAAGCTATGATACTCGATACCCGCAGCGAAATGGGCTCAGCGCCGAGAACTCTGACTGCCACCCTCAATATCACCGACCCGCAAGGTGTAGCCCTGCAACCCGAAGTGATGACCGTAACATTGGGTATCAACGAATTTGCAAAGCCGCTACTGTTTGATTTCCCGATACCGGATCCACAGTTATGGACACCCGACACCCCGAGACTCTACAGAGCCGTCCTCACAGTGAGCGACGGCAACGAAACAGAGAGTATAGAGACGACCGACTTCGGCCTGCGCACATTTGACTGCGATGCTCAGGAGGGAGCCTTTCTCAATGACGAGCCCATCAGACTTAACGGAGCATGCGTACACCACGACAACGGAATACTCGGAGCCGCGGCCTACGACGCCGCCGAATGGCACAAAGCACTGTTGCTCAAACGGGCCGGATTCAACGCCGTACGCACGAGCCATAACCCGCCGTCAACCGCATTCCTCGACGCCTGTGACCACATAGGCCTGCTCGTTATCGACGAAGCATTCGACGGATGGTCAAGCAAAAAAAATCCACACGACTACGGCGAGGTGTTCGACGAACAGTGGCCCTCAGACCTCGAGGCAATGGTGCGCCGCGACAGGAACCACCCGTCGGTAATAGCCTGGAGCATAGGCAACGAAATACTGGAACGCAAGAGCCCGGATGCTGTGGAGACCGCCGGAGAGATGGCGGCGCTGTGCCGCCGCCTTGACCCCACGCGCCCTGTAACACAGGCTCTGGCAGCATGGGATGAAGACTGGGAAATTTACGACCCGCTGGCGGCACAGCATGACATCGTCGGATACAATTATATGCTCCACAAAGCCGAAGATGATCATGAGCGCGTTCCCGACAGAGTGATATGGCAGACCGAGTCATACCCGCGCGATGCCTTCACAAACTATCTCAAAGTCCGGGATCTCCCTTACGTCATCGGAGACTTCGTATGGACCGGTATTGACTACATCGGAGAGAGCGGCATAGGCCGCCATTACTACGAAGGTGATGTTCCCGGCGAGCACTACGAACGTCCGCTGTGGCCATGGCACAACGGTGTGTGCGGAGACATTGATATCATCGGTTGCCGTAAGCCAATAAGCTACTACCGCGACATGCTTCACAATAATCCTGACACCATATATATGGCGGTAAGGGAACCCGACGGATACCGTGGCAGGATAAAGGAGACCCGGTGGGGTACATATCCTGCCGCAGAGTCATGGAACTGGCCCGGACACGAGGGAAAACCGATCGAGGTTGAAGTGATAACACGCTATCCGCAGGTACAGCTTTACCTTGATGACAAACCTCTGGAAAAAAAGAAAGTCGGCGAGTCAACCGAATACAAGGCTATCTTCACTCTGCCCTACCGGCCAGGCACACTTAAAGCAGCGGCCCTTGATACCAGAGGTAAAGAAATAATGACCTGCACACTGTCGACAGCCGGCACGCCTGAAAGCGTGAGTCTGGACTTCGAACGTATCGGCACCGACAATACCGACTATGATCTGATTTTCGTGACCGCATCGACAGTCGACAGCCAGGGCCGCATCAATCCGACCGATGAAACACTCCTGACATTCAATGTATCAGACGGTGCGGTCATACTCGGCACAGGCAACGCCGACCCGACCGATCCCGTTGGATATACACGTCCCATACGGCAGGTATACCGGGGCCGCGCGGCAGCCGTGATCAAAGCCCCCCGTCATCTCTCCCCGACACTCACCGTGACATCGGCCTCACTCCCCGCAGCCACAAAGATATTAAAAGTCAGTTCTACAATAACAAACCATTGAAAACCAACAAATGATCATGAGAAAACTAATGATGCTTACAGTGCTGGCAACAGCTACATGGACAATGAACGCACAACAGGTATTCAACGTATGGCCAGACGGGCCAGCCGATAACAACGGAGCAGACAACACTTCCACACTGACAGTATATACCCCGTCGGAAGGTGTGGAGAACACAGGCAAGGCACTCGTGATATGTCCCGGCGGAGGCTATGCCATGCTGGCCATAGGACATGAGGGTCACGAGATGGCCCGCCTGCTCGCCGACAACGGTATCACGGCGGCCGTTCTCAAATACCGTCTGCCCAACGGTCATCATAATATTCCGGCCGACGATGCCCGTGAAGCTATACGAATAGTACGACGCCACGCACAGGATTGGGGCGTAGACCCTGCCAAAGTAGGCATCTCAGGCTTCTCGGCCGGCGGTCACCTCGCCTCGACCGTTCTGACACACCATAAGGACAGCCTGTCGATACCATCATACGGTCTGCTGTTCTATCCGGTCATATCGGCACGTCCGGGCATAACCCACGAAGGCTCTGCCATCAACCTGCTGGGAGACAAGATGGGCCGTGCCAGATGGGTCAGAGAATATAGCAATGACGAGCAAATCGACAAAACCACGCCTCCCACCATGCTGCTGCTCAGCAGCGACGACAACACAGTACCTGTCGACAACTCGTTGCGGTTCTATAAGAATCTGATCGACAACGGAATTGAAGCCGAGATGCACATATATCCGGTGGGAGGACACGGCTGGGGAATGAACAAAGACTTCTCATACCGCCGGCCAATGACAGAAGCGATGATCGACTGGATCAGCCGCCGCTGACACTATACCCGGAGTCACAAGACCGGCCATACGCCCGAGAACCGGTCCTATCGGACTATTCTCTTTTGAATATCAAATAAATTGTATACCTTTGCAGTCCGAAAACCATTCATTAATTAATCAACATACATCATATTAAAATTATGACAAAGTCGGACATAGCCAACGAGATATCAAAATCGACAGGTGCCAGCAAAGCTGAGATCATCACCATCATCGAACAGTTCATGTCAACCGTAAAAGACAGCCTGGCTCATGGTGAAGGTGTACACTTGCATGGATTCGGTTCTTTCATAATCAAGGAGCGCGCCGAAAAACCGGCCCGCAACATCTCAAAAAATACGACAGTTATTATCCCGGCCCACAACATACCGTTCTTCAAGGCCTCAAAGATGTTCAAGAATCAGATTGCCGGCTTCGAAGCGGAATAAACGTATTAAACCGGTCAAAAAAAAAGCAAAGGTTCCATGGATGCACTCCGGAACCTTTGTTTTTTATGTCACAACACATTCAGAGTATGTTTGAATCTTTCGTTCCGTTAAATTCAGACATACTCTCAGAGCCGGACAGTCTCTGACATACATCTTGAAGAACTTTTCACTGACTGAAACGGTTATTACTACTACCATACAACCTTTTCTTAAAAACGGCATAAACCGCACTCCCGCGGTGTTTGCCCGAGATGTACTTACCCAATAAAAATTTATATTATGAGTTTACTTTGGTTTATACTTATCGGTATCCTGGCCGGATTTGTTGCCGGCAAACTGATGCGCGGAGGAGGCTTCGGCATCGTCGTCAACCTGATTGTAGGCATTATAGGCGGAGTTCTGGGCGGATGGCTGTTCGGTCTTATCGGTATCTCGACAAGCGGAATCATCGGCAGTCTGATCACGTCAGTGATAGGTGCGATAGTCCTGCTCTGGATCGTCGGTCTCATAAGCCGCTCAGTCAAACGACAGTGAGACTGCCGCATAAAAACGAGCGCCGGACCCCTCGATAACAAAGGTCCGGCGCTTTATGATATAACGGCTGGCGTATTTTAATCCAGAGGCTCGTCGGCCGGATAACCGCCCATCTCGCGGAGAGCATTCTTAAGCATCACATACTGCTGGAACAGATGGTTTACAGGTACCTCACCCTTAGTGTAGTCGTGCATCGGGCACTTCAGGAAGAAACTGAGGAATGTCTGTGTGCCATAACGGCCGGCACGTGCGGCAAGGTCGCTCAGGAGCACGAGGTCAAGACACAGCGGGGCTGCAAGGATTGAATCACGGCACAGGAAATCAATCTTGATCTGCATAGGATAGCCCATCCAGCCGAAGATGTCGATGTTGTCCCAGCCCTCCTTGTTATCATTACGCGGGGGATAGTAGTTAATACGTACCTTGTGATAGTAGTCGGTATACAGATCGGGTTGCTTTTCAGCGACAAGAATAGACTCAAGGGTCGAAAGCTTGCTGACTTCCTTGGTATGGAAGTTTGCGGGCTCGTCGAGCACAAGGCCGTCACGGTTGCCGAGAATATTGGTCGAGAACCAGCCGGCGAGACCGAGGCAACGGGTACCGATAATAGGAGCGAAGCCCGACTTCACGAGAGTCTGACCGGTCTTGAAATCCTTACCGGCAATAGGCATACGGGTCTTCTCGGCGAGTTCCCACATGGCGGGGAAATCAACAGTAGTGTTTGGTGCGCCCATGATGAAAGGACATCCTTCGGTAAGAGCGGCATAGGCATAACACATCGACGGAGCGATATGCTTGCGGTCATCGGCTTTCATAGCTGCCTCGAGAGCGGCCAGCGTACCGTGAATCTCCATGTCGACGGGTACATAAACTTCGGTAGATGCAGCCCAGAGAACTACGATACGGTCACAATTGTTGGCAGCCTTGAAGTCACGGATGTCCTTACGGAGCTGTTCGACCATCTCCCAGCGGGTCTTGCCTACCATGATATTGTCGCCGTCAAGACGCCTGGCATAATCCTTGTCGAAAGCGGCTTTCATCGGTTTGATAGCCTCGAGTTCCTGCTGTACAGGGAGTATATCTTTAGCTTTAAGTACCTCACAGTTGATCGCGCTCTCGAAAGCATTGGCGGGATATACGTCCCACGCACCGAAGACGATATCGTCAAGTTTGGCCATAGATACGATCTCGTCATATTTGAGGTATTTCTTGTCCTGGCCCTCGCCGACGCGGATCTTGTCATACTGGGTCATTGAACCTACGGGCTTGGCAAGGCCCTTGCGGGTCATCAGAACACCGGTCATGAAGGTCGAGGTTACTGCACCGAGACCTACTACGAGGACGCCGAGTTTACCCTCGGCTTTTTTTACATTGCTCATAAAAGTTTTCAAAAAAAATAGGTTATAGGATTTTTATGGCGCAAATGTAGGGATACTTTTCGGGTGGAAAAATTATTTAGGCTTAAAAATATGCTAAAATTTGTTTTATATGCCTAATTATTTAAGTTTTTAGCCAATTTAGGTTAAATACAGTACTGTTTAGGGGTTAAGTTGTAAATTTTAATAAATGGAGGTATGGGGATCTGGACACAAAAAAAGGGTAAGCTATCTACATCGCACCGCTCAGCTCCCTACCGTTGCTTCGATCAAGACCTGGCGGAGTTCGGGGCGTGCTGGTCGTGTAGGACTTACCCGACGACAAAGGTACGAATTTTTTTAATAATACAACGTTCCGGTCATGATTTTTTTGTATTTTTGCCATTAATAACCACCAAAGAAGACGACAATGAACGTTGATGATAAATTCACGATAACGATAGGACGACAGTTCGGAAGCGGCGGACGACTTATAGGTCAGGCACTTGCGACAGCACTCGGAATAGAGTACTATGACAAGGCTCTGCTGGTGGAAGCTGCCAGGCATGCCGGCATAAGTCCGGAGCTGTTCGAACGCAAAGACGAGAAAGCGCCATCATTCTTCGGAGGAATAATGTCATTGAACATGGGTTACAGCACATACTCAATGTATCCAGCAGGAGGATCGTCGATCAGCGACGATGCCCTGTACCGGGCTCAGAGCGATGTCATAAGGTCACTGGCCGACCGTTCATCGTGCGTAATCGTAGGACGTAGCGCCGACTATGCGTTGCGTGACCGCGACAACGTCATAAAAATATTCATACACTCCCCGATAGAGGCACGCGTAAAGCGCATCATGGAACGCGGTGACGCCGCTACTCCGGAACAGGCCCGCCAGATCGCCGAGAAAAACAACAGACTGCGAGCCGCCTATTACGACTTCTATACTGACAAGAAATGGGGACACGCCACGAGTTATGATCTGACATTCGACTCGTCGAAGATGTCGGTCGAGCAGATAGTCGAGTTCGTCAGACACTACATCGGGTTGCGTATAACACCGTCACAAAAAAAATAAAATACAGCTCAGTACATATTTATCGGGAAAGATATGGACGCGAAAAATCTATATAACTGGTTCAGACGCTATATCACGGTGCCATTGGCAGGTGTCGTATGTTTCATTGTATATGTATGTTTCTTCAACGAGGAAAATTCTGTCATCGACCGTATCAAATATCAGAAACAGATCGAAGAACTGCATGGCGAGATCGCCAGTAACCGGGACTCGCTCGAATATTACCGCACACTCAACGCCAACCTCGAGACAGACCGCGAGAATATAGAACGTGTAGTACGTGAGCGTTACCGCATGCAACGTCCGAACGAAGATATATATGTGTTTGAATAAAACCCGACGATCAATAACAATGAACAGAAATAAACAAGACAAACGATATACGCGCGAAGAAATTTTCGGTCGTCCTGCACCGGGCTGGCTCACAGCCATAGTTGTGATCGGACTGCTGGCCATAGTCACAGCGACACTGGTGCCTTTGCTCAACAAAGGGTTCGACCATCCGTGGTTCAGATATGTATATGCCGCCGGTGCCGTCATGGTGCTGGCAGGCCGGCTGTTCACCCCCTACACAGGCATCCATCCCAGAATGAAACGCCTGCACCGGCTCGAATCCTGGAGCGGAGTATTCTTCTGCGCGGCGGCATTCTTCATGTTCTATGACCCGCACAGCAACCGCGACTGGCTCGCATTCACGCTGGCCGGAGGCGCCGTGCAGGTGATCAGCACTTTTATTGCCACACGCGTGGCCAACAAAGCCTTCAGAGGCGAATAACCGGGCTATATCATGCCAGCTATCATAAAAATAAGAAACGTCAGCAAAAGCTACGACAGGCTAAGGGTGCTGCATGATGTCAGCCTTGACATCATGCAAGGCGAGGTAGTATCTATCGTCGGACCGTCGGGCGCAGGCAAAACCACACTATTACAGGTAATGGGATCGCTGGAGCGTCCCGACAGCGGACAAGTGATATATGGATCTACCGACATCTACAGTCTGCGCGATAAAGAACTCGCAAAATACCGCAACGCCAATATCGGATTCATATTCCAGTTTCACCAGCTGTTACCCGAATTCACAATGCTCGAGAACGTGATGCTGCCGGCTCTGATAGGCGGATGCAGACGCGACGAGGCCCTGGAGCGGGCGTCCTCACTCATCGGGTATCTCGGTCTGGGTGACCGCAAGGACCACAAACCATCACAATTGTCGGGAGGAGAAAGACAGCGTGCCGCCGTGGCACGCGCGCTCATGAACAGACCGTCAGTTATTCTGGCCGACGAACCTTCAGGCAGTCTCGATTCACGCAACCGCACGGAACTGCACCGGCTATTCTTTGACCTGAGACGTGATATGGGACAGACGTTTGTCATCGTGACCCACGATGAGTCGCTTGCCAGTAATACCGACCGTGTGATACATATGGCCGACGGCGCTATCGCGGATATTAAAAACAGCCGGAAATGAGACTTACAGCTTACATCACAACAGCTCTGCTTACAGCCATGGCTCTCACTTCGTGCGGCGATGACGAGGGAAAGCCGACAAGCCAGGCCACTGCCTACGATATAGTCTGCCTCGCTTCAGTCAGCGAGAGCGGGTCCATCTATACTCTCACCAAGCCCATGGGCAACGATCTCATAACCTACCGGTCACACGAGATCATGGACACCTCGCGCGTCAAGGTCGGGAACCGCTTCATGCTGGCTTACCTGCCACCCGACGGAGTACCCTACTCCCCCGGGGTAATCAAACCATTGGGTTACTCCCCCATAACCAACGACACCCTGCGCCGCGGTTACATAAGCAAGACAGCAGGCTGGGACAATGACCCTGTATACCTCATGAGCAACTGGATGTCACAGGACTACCTCAACCTGAGAGTGAGACTTCCATACGACACACGCGCCCGCGCGCTTGGCGTGATGGTAGACTCACTGACGATCGGCGCAGAATATCCCGACTGCTATCTGATCCACCGTCTGGAAAGCCCGATCAACACGTTTGACCGCTCCTACTACCTGTCGTTCGACATGAGCTGGCTCAGAAAACTTGACAACTGCCGAGGATTCAACCTGATACTCAACAACAGCAACCTCAGGACCGACCGATACAGATACGAATTAAAGATCAATTAATATAAAAAATATTCAATCATGGAAAATAACAACAAGAAACAGGAACTCAAGATAGAACTCACCCCCGAAGTAGCCAACGGCCACTACGCTAATCTGGCAGTAATCTCCCACACTCCGGGCGAATTTTTCCTCGACTTCATAACCGTAGCCCCCAACATGCCGCAGGCCAAGGTCCAGAGCCGTATCATCATGAACCCGGAGAACGCGAAAAATCTGCTCTTCGCACTGCGTGACAACCTGCAGCGCTATGAGAAAACCTTCGGTGAGATAGAGCGCAAGACACCTAAGAATCCGGCCGGCCAGGGCAGCGGCGAGATACCCAACCCATTCATGGCCTGACATCCACACACCATCAATCTCCTGAAAAGCAATGATCAAAGACAACAACCTTGTAATATACAACTCTCTGTCGCGTCTGAAAGAACGATTCAGACCGTTGCATCCTGAGCGTGTGGGAATGTATGTATGCGGCCCAACTGTCTACGGTGACGGACATCTGGGACACGCACGCCCGGCCATCACTTTCGACATCGTATACCGCTACCTGCAGCATCTCGGCTACAAAGTCCGTTATGTACGCAACATCACCGACGTAGGCCATCTTGAACACGACGCCGACGACGGTGAAGACAAAATAGCAAAAAAAGCAAGACTCGAACAGCTCGAACCCATGGAAGTGGTCCAGTACTACCTCAACCGCTATCACCAGGCAATGGACCGTCTGGGTGTTCTCCCGCCCTCAATAGAGCCTCATGCATCGGGACATATCATCGAACAGATCGAATATATTAAAAAAATCCTTGACGCCGGCTATGCCTACGAAAGCCAGGGATCGGTATACTTCGATGTTCCTAAATACAATGCCGACCACCACTATGGCAAGCTCTCGGGCCGCAACATCGACGAACTGCTCAGCGAAACCCGCACTCTTGACGGACAGAACGAGAAACACAATCCCGCCGACTTTGCATTATGGAAAAAAGCATCACCCGAGCACATCATGCACTGGCCGTCGCCATGGAGCGAAGGGTTCCCGGGCTGGCATCTGGAATGCTCGACCATGAGCGAAAAATACCTCGGCGAGCAGTTTGACATCCATGGAGGAGGCATGGACCTCCGCTTTCCACACCACGAGTGTGAGATAGCCCAGTCCGTAGCTCACAACGGCCACGACTCGGTACACTACTGGATGCACAACAACATGATAACCATCAACGGCCAGAAAATGGGCAAATCGCTTGGCAACTTCATCACTCTCGACGAGTTTTTTACCGGGTCACACCCCCTGCTCGACCAGGCCTACTCACCCATGACCATACGTTTCTTCATTCTGCAGGCCCAATACCGCAGCACAGTCGATTTTTCCAACGACGCACTTAAGGGAGCCGAGAAAGCTTTACGCCGAATGCTCGACGGCTATCACCGCCTGCTCGAACTGAAGGCATCAGAGACATCGACCATTACAGCC
>CAJUBL010000034.1 GCA_910584665.1 uncultured Muribaculaceae bacterium
GCGACCACCTGGTCCCAAACCAGGTGCGCTACCGGACTGCGCTACGCCCCGATTGTCATAAGACAGCGGCAAAGGTACGACATGTTTTTGAATTATCCAAATTCAATTTATTTTAATCGGAACATGTAACCCAGTGTCACTGTGATTGCATTACCGCGCGAAGCGTTGAAAAAGTCTTTTTTGGCCGAGGGGAATATATTGCCGAGTCCATAGTAATACCGCACCTCAAGAGTGATGCAGTGTTTTCGTTTTATGATAAACTCCATTCCGGCACCGGCACATATGCCGTAGTCGAACCTGTTGGTGACTTTCATTGCCATCTGTTCGGTTGTACGGTTGACTGTGGGGAAGTTCTCGATATCGGATATCTCGCTGACGTTAAAATTTGAGTCGACTTTGTCTCCGATCATGTAACATAGCTGTGGACCGAGGTTGAAAAATCCTTTTACTTTGCGGCCTCCGAAGAATATGTGTGTCATGATCGGTAATTCTGCGTAGGTCAGCGTGTGGGTGTAGCTGAACTGCGGGGTTTCGGTGAAGTCTTCGCACCATCCGCGTTGCGTGATGTTAAGCTCGGCCCGCAGCCCCACATGCCGTTCTTCGGCCCACATGGCCGAGATGCCCATTGTGATTCCCTGATGGAATTTCTGCTCGATCGACGGGTTGAACGATTGCTGGGACATCGCTATGCCGGCGTGTGCTCCAACGTGAAAATGCGGTTTGTAGAGGGTCTGTGCCCTCATCGTCGGGATGCCGGCAATGAGCACGGCAAGTAATGGGACAATACGTTTCATTCGAGCGTGGTTTTGATTGATCCGTCGGGACCGAATGTCACTATCAGCAATGCGTCGTTGACGTCTCCATGTGAGTTGTCGTGATTGAAATTTATTACGCTCTGCAGGCCGGTGTATGGATGTATGTGGTCGGCATATCCGTGGCCGTATTCCTTGAACAGCGAGAGCAGGAACATACCGGTGTCGAAGCCTAAGATCCCCTGTACAGGAGCGGCATCGAGCATCTCTGCACCATAGGCGGTCTGGAATTTATGTGCGAATGTTTCAGTCTCGGGATTTTTCATGTCGGCATAGAAGCGTGTGTATATGGTAGCCTCAAGTTCACACAGGCGGTTGAGATATTCTCCCCTGAAAGTTATCCAGTCGGGATAGCCGAATATACGTATCGACCGGTCGGGACGGGATTGTCCCATGCGGTTGATTGCCTCTGACAGTTTGGCGAACTCGGCCCGTGAACCTGATACCGGCACGAAGACATAGTCGCGTTCCATATCAAGAGTGTCAAGATCGCGGTGTGACAGTAGGTTCCTGAAAGTTATTTCCCGGTAAGTCACACTGTCTGCTTCGAGACGTTGCCTGAGCATGGACGTGAATGCATCCTTATCGGCGGCTCCGTCTATACGTGACAGGAATACCGGCGTGTACCCTCCGTACATGTCCGCAAATGCGTCGACAGCCTTGGCGAGCATAGGGGCGTGGGGTATATTTGCCTGTATAACCCTCGGGTTGTCGGCATGCAGGTTACTCCTGACATTGAAGGTGTTGTACAGGCGTGTCCCCGACATCATCCCGTCTGCGATGATCTGAAGATGTTCTTCGTTGTCCGGACCTATGATAAGGTCCATTCCGGCCATTTCCGGACGGCGCATGATCGCCGATACAGAGTCGGCTGAGGCCGATGTATCGAATGTGTATATGCTGACATGATGGCCGGGATAGTTCCTGAGCGAATCAGCGGCCAGAAGCAGGCCTTTATAAAACTCTGTGAATAACTGGGAATTTTTGCCTGGCTCGTCTTCGTGAAGCATGAACGGCAGCATTACGGCCATATTGACAGTGTCTGGTGCCGGACCTGATACGACCGGTTCGTCGGTCGGGACTATATACTTTTGCGATATACGCTCTTCGCTCGGTATCAGCGAGTACTTGTCGGGATCCTCATATTCTGTCGTCGGGGTGTCATGGGAGGTATCCGGCGTAGGATCATAGGTTACGGTCGCATGACCGGTCTGCCTGGCGGCATGGCCGCCGGCTTTTACCACGAGGATGTCGCCCTCTTTCACACCATACTCTGCCGAAGGGTTGAGAGCTATCAGCTGGTCGGTGGTCATGCCGTGCTTATGGCTGATACCGTAGAGAGATTCACCGCGTCTTACCTTATAGGTGGTGTTTTCTGTCAGACCGCTTTCCTCACCGTCTCTGGCGGCCGGTACGGATATCACAGGCTGAGTCGCCACCACCGGACCGGTATTGCTTTCCAGAGCCCGCGGACGCCCTTTATCGATGATCGCACAGGGTATATACAGTCTCATGCCGGCTCTCAGTCCGTCGGCGGCCGTCGGGTTGTATCGTGTGATTTCAACAGGCGGGATACCGAGTTCCCGTGATACGTCATAGATGCTTTCACCCTTTTTCACATCGTAGATGTAGCACTCACGGTCTCCCACCGTCGTGACACGCAGGTCGCGTGATACTGCTGTTAAGGATGTTAACAGACCTATAATCAGCGTTATGAATATATATTTGGCTGTCTGTGTCATAATTATCTTTATCTTGGAGCTACAAAAATAGATAAAATATCGCAGATTTTAAGTAACTTTGCGCCCTGAAAAACAACTATCAATATGCAGAACATCCGAAATATTGCCATCATCGCCCACGTAGACCATGGCAAGACGACGCTCGTTGACAAGATGCTGTTGGCCGGTCACCTTTTTCGCGACAATCAGTCCACCGGCGAGCTGATACTCGATAACAATGATCTGGAGCGCGAGCGCGGTATAACAATTCTTTCCAAGAACGTTTCGATCAATTACAGGGATACAAAAATAAATATCATCGACACTCCGGGACACGCCGACTTCGGCGGTGAGGTGGAACGCGTGCTCAACATGGCCGACGGCTGTCTTCTTCTTGTCGACGCGTTCGAGGGCCCCATGCCTCAGACGCGGTTCGTGTTGCAGAAAGCGATTCAGATGGGTCTCAAACCTGTCGTGGTAATCAACAAGGTCGACAAGCCCAACTGCCGTCCCGACGAGGTTCAGGAAATGGTGTTTGACCTTATGTTCAGTCTTGATGCCACCGAGGATCAGCTTGATTTCCCCACCATATACGGTTCGGCCAAGAACGGCTGGATGTCGGACGACTGGCGTAAGCCCACCGACAACATTCTCCCCGTTCTTGACGCCATCATCGATTATATTCCCGCTCCGGAGACACTCGAGGGCGATTCCCAGATGCTCATCACTTCGCTTGATTTCTCGAGCTATGTGGGTCGTATTGCTGTGGGCCGTGTGCACCGCGGCACGCTGCGCGAGGGACAGGATATAGCCCTGTGCAGGAAGGACGGTTCCATAACAAAGCAGCGCATCAAGGAACTGCATGTCTTCGAGGGAATGGGGCGCAAACGCGTACAGAGTGTGTCGAGCGGTGACATATGTGCTCTGGTGGGTATCGAAGGTTTTGAGATCGGTGATACCGTGGCCGACATCAGCAACCCCGAGCCTCTGCCCCGCATCGCCATTGACGAGCCCACTATGTCCATGACATTCACTATCAACGACAGCCCGTTCTTCGGCCGGGACGGCAAGTTTGTCACATCCCGTCATATCGGCGACCGTCTCACCCGTGAGCTCGACCGTAATCTGGCTCTGCGTGTCAGAAAGGACGACCATCAGGATGTATGGACCGTCTATGGCCGTGGTGTCCTGCACCTGTCGGTGCTTATCGAGACCATGCGTCGCGAGGGATATGAGCTGCAGGTAGGACAGCCGCAGGTCCTTGTCAAGGAGATCGACGGTGTTAAGTGCGAGCCGGTCGAGCTTCTCACCATCAACGTCACCGAGGAGTATGCCTCCAAGATGATTGATATGGTTACCCGACGCAAGGGTGACCTTCTGTCGATGTCATCGCAGGGTGACCGCGCCCACATGGAGTTCCAGATTCCGTCGCGCGGCATCATAGGCCTGCGCAACAATGTCCTCACAGCATCGGCCGGCGAAGCGATCATGGCCCACCGTTTTCTTGAATATCAGCCATGGAAAGGCGATATCGAGCGACGTACCAACGGCTCGCTGATAGCCATGGAGGCCGGTACAGCCTACGCTTATGCCATAGACAAGCTCCAGGACCGCGGACGTTTTTTCATTTTCCCGCAGGAAGAGGTCTATGCCGGACAGGTGGTGGGCGAGAACGCCAAGGACAACGATATCGTTGTCAATGTCACCAAGTCCAAGAAACTGACCAATATGCGTGCATCCGGCGCTGACGACAAGGCACGTATAGTACCTCCGGTCGTATTCAGTCTCGAAGAGGCTCTCGAATATATCAAAGAGGACGAGTATGTGGAGGTTACCCCCCACCACATACGCCTCCGCAAGATCATTCTCGACGAGCTCGAGCGCAAACGCGCCGGCCGTTGACAACCTCTCTACGCGTCACGATTATCACGCTCCGTAACGCGCTGAACCGCCGGCGTTACGGAGCGTGAACTTTCAGGTGGCGACAGGTGTTCAAATACAGACTAAATTCATCCGTTATGTTCAGGTACTGTCTCGTCTCGCTTGCCGTGTTATTTTCATCGGCCATCTATGCCGCCGATTCCTTATCGTTCTCCCGTGCCGACAGCCTCCGTCCGTCACACCAGTCGGTCGGCCTCGTGCTGAGCGGCGGCGGAGCCAAAGGCATTGCCCACATAGGCGTGATACAGGCTCTTGAGGAAAATGACATTCCTATAGATTATATAGCGGGTACCTCGATGGGCGCCATAGTGGGAGCCCTGTACTCCATGGGGTATACCCCGGCCGAGATGATGGAACTGCTTATGTCGCGTGACTTCAGTTATTGGTCGACGGGGCGTATTGACGAGAATCTCGTCTACTACTTTGCCAAGGATGACCCCACGCCGGCGTTGTTCACCATTCCGGTCTCTTTGCGTGATACGGTCTCGGTCACACGTTATCCGGCAAGTTTCATATCACCGTTGCCTATGAATTTCGGTTTTCTTGATCTCTTCACCCCATGTAATGCCCAGTGTGACGGAGATTTTGACCGGCTGTTCGTTCCTTTCAGGTGTGTCGCTTCCGACGTACGTAACAAGCATAAAGTAGTCTGTTCCCGTGGCCAGCTCGGCGATGCTGTCAGGGCCTCCATGAGTTTTCCTGTTGTTTTCCAGCCTATCGAAATGGACAGCGTACTGCTGTATGACGGCGGTATATACGATAACTTTCCCGTTGATGTGATGCGCAGCGAGTTCGCTCCGTCGATAATGATCGGAGTGGATGTACACGGAACTACCGATCCGGCCAAGGCCCGTGATCTCATCAATCAGATTGAAGAGATGGTCATCCAGAACAACGACTATGAACTCCCCGGGGAAGAAGGCATCAGGATACGGCTCGATCTGAATCGGTTCTCGTTACTTGATTTTCAGGCCGCACCTGAGATATACCGTATAGGATATGACCGGACCGTGTCAATGATGGATTCCATCAGGGCGCGTATAACCACGAGAGTCCCGGCCGGGACACGGCGACTGCGTCGCGAGGTGTTCAGGTCAGCCACCCCCTATGTAAGGTTTGACTCAGTGAATGTCTCAGGCGGAACACCTTGCCAGAATGAATTTATAAAATATCTTTTCACCCGCAACCGGCCTGATACCTTCGGTATCGAATCAGCCAGATATTCCTATTATCGGGCCATAACCCCGGGTAAACTGCGGGATCTGCGGCCTACGGCACGTTACAATCCAGCCACAGGCTATTTCAGCCTCGATCTTGAAGCCGATGTGCAGAACGATCTTACAGTCGGTGTCGGAGGTTATCTTACTTCCTCGGTCAACAGCATGCTCTTCGTCACCGGCCGCTACAAGTCAATGTCACTGCGCAGTATGGATGCATCTCTTGATGCCTGGATAGGCCAGAGCTATATGGCGGCCTCGCTCAACACGCGTCTGGTCCTTCCTACCAGTATTCCTAAGGCACTATGGTTTCAGGCTGTAATCTCGCGACGTAAGTATTACGAAAGCGACAAACTGTTTTTCGATGCCGCTGTACCGACTTTTATTACAGGCATGGAGGCATTCGGACGTCTGCGCTATTCGATGGCCGTGGGGCGTAAGGCAAAGGCTACCGTCGATATCGGCGGAGGAACAGGTGTAAGCCGTTTCTATCGTACTGATGCCATAAAGTATAAGAACATAGGCAGAGACCGTACATGTTATAATATAGCCCAGGGACGTCTCCTGTTCGACAGCTCGACTCTGGATAATCTTACCGCTCCCACCACTGGCTTCTATAGCCATTTTATGGGTGCGTGGAATGTCGGCCTCTATCATTATACTCCAGGACTTGACGGATTCGCGTCCCACGATCGTCCGACAAACTGGCTGCGCTTTGATCTTGATCTCAAAGGGTACGGAAAGATGTCACGACATTTCAGTCTGGGGGGAGAACTGAGTGTCGTCTATACCAATCGCGGTCTTCTTGACAATTATAACGCCACCATAGTCAATGCTCCGGCATTTACCCCTACACCCGCGGCCGACAATGCTTTCAATCCGGCATTCAGAGCCAATTCGTACATCGCCTTAGGTGCTGTGCCGGTCTGGATGATCAATGACAGCTTCCAGCTCAGGGGAAATTTCCACCTGTTCCAGCCCATGCGTCGCATTCTGCTCGACCGTACCGATGGTACGGCCTGTTATGGTCGCTGGTTCAGCAAGCGCTTTGCTTACTGTGAGGTGGCGGCCGCTTATACACTGCGCACAGCCACACTCAGACTGTACGGAAACTATCAGAGCTATCCGGCACGCAACTGGAACGTAGGCGTATCATTCGGTCTGTACTTTCTCGCCCCGAAACTCAACTGAAAATTTTCCAAATTTGAAAGTTCGCGTGGTCAAAATTTTCCAAATTTGAAAATTCGCAGGGTTAAAATTTTCCAAATTTGAAAATTAGAAATATTTGTTGTAGCTTTGCGAAAATTATAAGAATATGGATTTCAGGAGAATACTGTCAGATCAGCGCTCGGAGCTCGATAACCTTGATTTGTCAGCCCTTGTCTCTCGTGCGGAGGAGGCTAATGTCAACCTAAACAGCAAGCTGGCGCAAATAGTAATTGGTGTAAGACGTAGTGGTAAATCGACGCTATGTCAGAAAGTCCTTCTTGAAAGTGGAATAAAATTTGGCTACGTCAATTTTGATGACGAGAATCTTGTTAATCTGCATCCCGAACAGCTTAATGAGATAATTGAGGCTCTTTATAGACTGCATGGTCCTCTTGATTATTTCTTTTTTGATGAAATACAAAATGTCAGGGATATATGGCCCTTGTTTGTCAACCGATTGTTACGACAAGGGAAACGGCTTGTTATAACAGGCAGCAATGCCAATCTTTTGAGCGGTGAACTGGCAACACACCTCACCGGCAGGTATCATCAGATCGAGAATTTTCCGTTTTCTTTTACCGAATATTGCAGTATGCTTGGCATTGATATGAAATCAATGTCAACAGTTGCGACAGGACTAAGACAAAAAACTCTTGATGAGTACCTTATAAAAGGAGGTATGCCCGAGATTGTGTATGAACATGAGTATTCGTATTATTTAAAGGGCCTTGTTGAATCCATAATAACAAAAGACATATGCCGGCGCCATAAGGTACGAAATGTCGAGAGTATACGTCGATTGGCTAATCTTGTTCTTGATCTTGTGGGGCAGGAGGTGCAGACAAATGAACTTGCAGCTAAAATCGGTATTTCACATCCTACGGTTGCAAAATATCTGCAATACCTTAAAGAGTCATATCTTATTTGTGAGGTTCCGGTTTTCTCATATAAAAATCTTGACAGACAGAAGATAAGAAAATATTATGCCATCGATGTCGCATTCATGTCAAATCATGAGTATGCGTTGGGTTCGCCGGGATTGGGATGGCGTCTGGAAAATGTTGTGACGCTTGAGCTTATGCGACGTATCAGTCCGGAGAGCGATAAATTGTTTTACCTCAAGAAAAACAAAGACTATGAAGTTGATTTTGTAGTAGTAAAAAATGATAAAGTCAGCGAATTGATACAGGTTACATATGACTTTTCAGATCCGTCGACTAAGTTGCGCAATCGCGAGCTGATAGGATTGGTAAAGGGATCACATGCTGTAGGATGTGATAAGCTGACGTTGATAGTCATGGAGGGTAGTCCCAGAACAGAGACTATTGACAATAAAGAAATAAGAATTGTAAAAGCATCGGATTGGCTTGCAGAACTTGACTAAGATCCGGTTGATGTGAGGTCATCCGGCGAGCCTTATGCGCGGAATGCCGAGACGCCCGACAGGACGCAGGGTGAATGATGTCTCTCCCGAGAGGTAATCGATCTTCTCATCGAGCGTCATCTGCGCCACAAGCTCACGGGCACGCGCCTTGTGCTCCTGGCTTATTGTCACAGCATGCAACGACAGCGATGTGGTCGAAAGCACACGACTGTAGTAATGATGATTCTGATATGTTTCATTTTGCGGGGGTGTCGGTGATGTATGGAGTCAGCAGTTCGGCCCATTTCAGGTATCCGTCGGCCAACAGGTGGAGACCGTCGTTGGTGTATTGCGGAGCCATTTTGCCGGTGGCAGGGTCGACGAGTGCGCTGTAGATGTCGATAAACGGAACCTGCATTGTGTCGGCAACCTCACGCAGGGCGGCATTCAGCGCAGGGATTTCATGCCAGCGGGAAGTGTGTCCGTGGAATTGCAGAAACTCGTCGTTGACCGGCAGTATGCTCTGCAGATATAACCGGGTTGACGGAGAGTCCTGCCTGATTCTGGCTATTATCTGTGTCACGCCCGATGCAATGCTGTCGATGGAGTGTCCGCCGCCGAAATTGTTTATGCCTATGAGCAGGAATATTTTGGCAGGCCGTCCTTGTGTTATCGGGGCCAGGCGCATAAGTACTCCCTGATATGTATCCCCGCTGATGCCGCGGTTCTTGATATTCGGATTGTTGAACAGTTCGTGCCATTCACAGTAGTGGGTGATGCTGTTGCCTAAAAACACTATGTCATCGCTGTCGCACGGGAGAGATTCGAACAGTGAAGCGCGCTGATCATAAAGTCCGAAGTGACGGCGTGTTATGTTGTTGCGGTCAAGACGCTCGAATGGGATAGGGGGTGCGAGGAGGTTCTTGACCGGTGTCGTTTTGCGGTTGACATTGATGCAGACACTCCCTTTTATATCTCGGCTCGAAGATCCTGCCGACAGCGTGTAGTATCCTGCCGGAGTTACCCAAGCCGATTTTTTCTCGTCAAAGTAGGCAAGGTCATCGGGCGATATTTCAAGGTTGAGTGTTTGTGATCTGCCTGGTTGCAGTAACGCGGTCTTGGCATATGCGACGAGTTCGCTCGTGGGGCGGTCGATATTGCGCGGACCGGCAGCGTAGACCTGTACCACCTCTTTGCCGGGGCGGGAGCCGGTGTTGGTGACTGTCACCTGCAGGGTATGGTTACCCGACGGTCTGCTTGCTGTTGTGATATCGGAGTATCGGAATGTTGTGTATGACAGACCGTAACCAAATGGGAATGATACCTCGCGGTTAAAAGAGTCGAAGTATCGGTACCCCACATACACATCCTCGCCGTAGATTGTATGGTCTATGTTGGGGCGTACACGCTGATGCTCGATTGTGTTGGCCTTGAAGATAATGTCGACTAAGCTGTCAACCGGGAAGTTGGCGTCTGAGGCGTGGTCGCGGTAGCTTATCGGGAAAGTCACAGGCAGTCGGCCGGCGGGTGTTGCCTTGCCCGACAGTACATCGGCTATGGCATTGCCGCCTTCCTGTCCCGATTGCCATGCAAGCAGAATAGCGTCGGGAAGTTCCTTCCACGACTGAGTTTCGATAACGCCGCCTATGTTGAGGATGACAACTACGCGTTTGCCCCGGGCATGAAATGCCTCGCAGGTCGCCTCAAGGTTTTGACGGGCAATGGGATCAAGCTCGAAACTTTTCGATGAACGGTCGGCAAACTCGCCTGCGGCAAACCCTACGGTGAGTATCGCAATGTCATTGTCAAGTGCCGCTTTTTCAATTTCCCGACGGCTTAGTTTCATCTCCACAGGCTGTTGACGGGCCGCCATGTGGAAGGTCTTGTCTTCGCGTCTGAGGCGTTGGCGCTCGCGGTCGATGTGTTTGTTGTATTTGTCGCGAAGCCGGTTGTCGATAACGTATCCGGCATTCTCGAGACCCTCGTCAAGGTCTACGCTGTAGGCACGGTTGACGTCACCCGATCCGCTTCCGCCCACAATGAGATTGTAGGAGTTGTTGCCTAAAAGGGCAATGCGGGCGCCATCAATGTTGAAGGGCAGGGCCGCGTTACGGTTGGTGAGCAGAACCATGCCCTCGGCGGCGGCGCGGCGTGCGAGAGCGGCATGAGTCGTGAGGTCGGGTGATGCGTTGCCACGGTAACCGTTGAAGCGGGGAGTGCGAACGATGAGACGTAATACACGTGTTATTACGCTGTCGAGTGCCGCCTCTTCAAGCGTGCCGTTCTCAAGTCCGGCCATCAGCTCGTCATATTCCCGTGCATAACCTGGCTGCAGCAGGTCGTTGCCGGCTTTTACTTGCTCTACGGCATTGTTGCCGGCATACCAGTCGGTGACCACCACGCCGTCAAATCCCCATTCGCCACGCAGCAGTGAGTCGGTAAGCTCCGGTGACTGCGAAGTATAACAGCCGTTGAGGTAGTTATAGGCTGTCATCAGCGTCCAGGGATGTGAATTCTTTACAACATGTTCAAATCCTTTGAGGTAAATCTCTCTTAAAGCGCGTTGCGACACGATCGATTCGTTGGCCTTTCGGTAGGTTTCCTGGTTGTTGGCCGCAAAGTGTTTCACGCAGGCTCCCACACCGCGTGACTGCATGCCGTTGACGTAGGCCGATGCCGTGCGTCCGCTCACAAGGGGATCTTCCGAGTAGTATTCGTAGTTGCGGCCGCAAAGCGGGTGACGCTGAATGTTGAGCGCCGGGCCAAGCATCACGTCTACGCCATACTGCCGTGCTTCCTCTCCGATGGCAGCCGCCACTTCGGTTACTATCGAATCGTTCCATGTGGCTCCTAACAGTGTTGCCATGGGGAAGTGGGTACAGTCATATCGCAGACTGTCACCGGGACGGGATGAATCGATACGTACGCCCGCCGGTCCGTCGGCGAAGACGATGGCCGGTATGCCGAGACGCTTGATGGGGTAGGTTGTGCCTGCGGCTCCGGGTACTATGAGCCGTGTGTTGCCTACGACGGTAGAGGGGGAGCCGTCGGGGTTCTCGGTCATGCCTGAGCCTATCACGAAGCGGGCTTTCTCCTCGCGGGTCATGGCATTGACTATGTCTCTGATCGGGGCCTGTCCCAGACGCGGGGTGACGGCACCGGCTGTGGCGGCAGAGATGACAGTCACTGCCGCTATTGATATTTTAAAAAATTTCACGTTTGGCTTACAATGGGATTACAGAAATAATTTTTTTGTCGTCATCCTTGTTGCTGACATAATGCAGAGGTGTGGACCGTCGTATGAGTGACAGTATCTGATCAAACGAGGCATTATCGAACGTAGCGTAAAAAATAACATTCTCAAGACACGGATCTACTTCAAAGGTCACATCATAGATCTGTCCGAGACGTTTGTAGACATCCTTGAGCGGCTCGTTCTTGAATGCCAGACATCCCTGTCTCCATGATACGATCTTTTCAGTGTTGCCGAGATACAGGCTGTTGTCTCCTGTCAACGAGTTGAATACCATGGAATTATTGGGAAACAGACGGGATGCGTCTCCTTCGGGACCTACAGCCACCTGACCTTCTATCAGGGTAACCGATGTGAGAGTGTCGGAGGCATATGACCTCACATTGAATTGCGTCCCGATAGCTTCGACAAAGATGCCGGATGGAGTTGAGACAATAAACGGATGTTCCCTGTCGCTGGCTACATTGAAGTATATCTCTCCGGCCATGTCTGCCTGTCGTGCACGTATCTGCCTGTTGTAGGTGTACCGCAGGGTGCTTCCGCCGTTGAGCCACACCTCGGTGCTGTCAGGAAGAATTGTATGGATGAGACTGCCAGGCATGGCTTTGATTTCCTGACATATATCCGGATCGTGAGGTCTGTCGGTACCGTTTGTGACATACAGATAGCCTGAAAGTATAGTCAGGGGAAGTGTAAGGGCGGCGGCAAAGCGCGTCAGATACCGTCTCCATGCAGGGCGGACCGGCGGTGTGCGGTCAAGAATAGCCTGCATGGTCTCGTTCAGAGAACTCCGGATATCGATTTCATCGCTGATGATGGGAGCAGCGGATACATTCCATGTATTCCGGAGTGATCGGAAACGCCGGGCCAACTGCCGGGACGATCTCAGAAGAGTCCGGAGTTCTGCTGTCTCCCGGTCATCGGCCTCGCCTGCCAGACATTTGATAATCAAATCGTCATATTCTTCGATGTTTTCCATTGCACTTACTTATATGTTAGGGAAATATTTCCTAAGTTGTTCACGCAGCTGTTTTACGACACGGGTGACGCGAACCTCGACCGTGCGTCGTGAGACGTTGGTGAGTTTTGCTATCTCGTCATATTTTTTCCCATCCCAGCGGCTCATTTTGAATGCTGCTACCGACTTCGGTTCAAGCCTGTCCAGAATTCCGGTTACAATCTGTTCCAGCTCGTTATACAGCAGGTAGTTGTCGTCAGAACCTATGTATGGACTGACCGACTGCACGAATCGGGATGAATAGTTCTCTACAATCTTGTGATGCTTGATGGCATCAAGACAGTCATGACGTACACAACGCAACAGGAAACTTTGTAATGAGTTTACTTTCAGATGACTGCGGTTTTCCCACAGTTCGACGAACATATTCTGTACTATATCCTCGCATTCGTCGATATCGGGAATAAATGAGTTGCAGTATAAGACAAGACCTTTGTAATATTGTGAAAAGATTACAGCGAAGGCTTTGGGATCGCCTTCGCTTAATCTTTTCATAAGTAGTATTTCGTCGGTCATTGTCAGGTTCTGTGCTGATCCTGAATCAGTCGTAGACTTCGACCTTCCAGTCTTCGATTTCACGTAAGGTGATCTCTATGCCGGGGACAGCCACCAGCATGTCATAGACATATCGGTGACCTCCCTCGAATCTGAAAGATCCCAGACGCTTGTGGAAATCCATTTCTCCGACCGAACATTTTAACACGAGAGAGCACTGCTGGGGAATCACCAGACCTGTGACCCGGTCTCCCTGAGCTGATGTGGACAGGGTGATATCACCGTTATCGGGGCTTAGGGCAAATGTCCCGTCATTGAGGGCGAAACCGGCTTTTGATATTGATTCCTCGATGGTCAGTGTCATCTGCTGCATGTCGGCTGTCGAGAAACCCTCGCCGGGTGTCACGTTGAAACATACTGACGACAGGATGTGCCCGAGGTTGAGCTTTACCGGAGACATAGCGGGATACTTGTTGCGCGATGCGGCATAAAGGTAGTCGCTTGCGGCGGCCGAAGCCGGTGTTGTGACATCGATTGCCAGAATGTTGTCGGGACCGGGTGAGGACACATAAGGGGTGTAGCATATAAAACTGACCTTCTGAACACCTGTAGGGTATAGAAATTCCTCATCGATCCCTTTGCGTGAGAGGTTACCTTCTTTATCGGTCACCATCTCCATGCATGTCGAGCCGGTAATACCGTTTTCGCTATCGCTTGGAGTCATGAAGACCCCAAGCGACTGAGATGTATGCAACGTCTCGGGTTCGTCTCGGTCAAACGGGGTAACCGAAGCCTTGAGCTGAACCGGAATGTCGATGTGTTGTACCGGTTCACCCTCATAGATGTCCTCGCAGGCAGTTATTGCCAGTGACAGCACCGTCAGTCCGGCTATATTTGCTATTCTGTTCATTTACAATTCGGATTTGAGGGTTCGTTACTGTATTTTCACGCAACGCACGTTAAGAGCATTGCCGTTCGAGTAATTGCTGACCTGATTCCAGCTGCCGCTGCACTGGAATGCCATCTGTTTTAAACCATACATGGTTCCTGTCCACAGCATTACATCGGTTGTGTTGCCGAACTTACCGTTGAATTTTATCCGGCCTCCGGCAGGATAGATCTTGAGAAAGTCAGCGACAGCATCGCCATTGTCGGCTACACTCTGCCACGGAGACTTGTTGTTCCTGTCGATCGGGACCATCCAGCCTGCTGGCGACGGGTCGAATACCCCTTTCTCGCCGGTCGACTCCTCATACCAGAAGTTGGGACCGTAGATGTAGCTGGCATTACCATCGTTGGTCAGCCAGCTGTAAGGCTCGCTATAGGAGGTTATGAATAACGATGGTGATGTAAGTACGCGGCGTGTGCTCTGCCCCTGATCAGGCCCCCATATGTCACCTGTCTGGATATGTATCTCGTTGTTGTTGATGTCATAAAGTGTTATTGATGAGACATTGACGTCATCGGCCGGACTCTGTTTTGTGCTTGGGAACGGTTCATTGCGGCATCCCTGATAGTAAAGGCCTATGGAAAGTGGATTGGTGGCATCGTCGGTCATCGCGCCGAGGTTACGGTCCATGAATACATAGTCAGCTACTCCGTCACCGTTGTTGTCGACCTCGCGGGTATTCTTGTCGGGGTCAAAGTCGGTGACCCAGATGTGGTATACCCATGTCTTGTCGCCACCCATTGTCACAGCCACAAGGGCATTGCCGCTTACACCGGGTGTGGTGCTGACGGTAACTGTGCTCTGGTCGTCGGCATTTTCATCGACATTGACCTTGATGCCGTCGGCGACGATAAGGCTCTGTGTATCCTGCCATATCAGTTCGGCTCCTACAGGACCATCCTTGCGCAGGTTACCGTTGTTGATCCATTTGAGCTGACGCCACACCTCGTAGGCTTTGAGCACGGGGAATGTCACCTGCTCGCCCGGTTTTACGATATAGCAGTTTGGAAGATCTCCGAGATTTATGAGCGACGATGCTATATTGTAGCTATAGGCTGTTCCGGTTATAAAATCTTTATTGACAGGGGTGTATTCCTGTGTTCTGCCGCTTGCCTGGATAGAAAGCTGACCTTTGTCTGTAGGCTGTGCCGGGATGTAGGCGCGGAAGTGTTTGCGTTCCACACGTGTCATGGCGATATCGGCCGGTTTGTCGCCTGTAATGGTCATCACATTGTCCGAGCCTGCGGCACCGAGATTAAGTGTGGCGGCAGGATACAGGCCCGATATTGTGATAGCGGTGCCGGCGCCGGCGGTGAGCCTGGCATCGATGAGTGTCAGCTGGTGGCTGAAATTAAGGAACACGGTCTCATCACCGGCTTCTATACCGGTGGTTTTGGCCATCATGAGATCATACATCGACTCGGTGGCATTGTAGGCAATGGCCGTGGGGTCGACAGATTCGCTGTAGGGATAATAGGCATAGAAGTCGAGTTGAGTGCCCTCGGCGGCAAACGGGATCTCATGGTCTATGACCCATACACCGTCTGTAAGGGTGAGCTTGTTGTTGTCGGCATAGTTGCCTGACGGGGCGAGCGTGGCCTCCGCACCGTTGTTGCGGGCTACAACATATACTCCGACGGCATCACCATCGGTGAATGTGGTTTTGAAGTTATCGTCAGTGACTGCGCGGGACGGGTCTCCTGCAGCCGATATCTCAAATCGGAATCCGTTGCCACTGTTATCGTGACGTTTATCTTCGAGTTGAAAATCATCGTTGGTACAACTTGCGAGTGCCAACATTGAAAGGCTGTAATACAATACCTTTTTCATAGATGAATTTAAGGAAATAAGTTAATAATGTCTTTTGTTTATGGGGTAGACACACAAAATTGTCGGGTTGTTTAATATAGGGCGACCGAATATAGGAAATACACATTATTTTGTTAAATAAAAATTTATTGAATAAAAAATGTGTAAAAAAATGATGAAGTCGCCTTATTTATGGGTAGTAAATAACGCACACATTTGTCTAATACCATTCATTAATCGTTAAAGTAATGTTAAACAATCATTTGTGTTTACGGATAGCGGCATCGGGATTTCTTATCGGAATGTTCCGGCGCGGCATATTCCTGATGGTGGCTCTTCTGGGACTGTGTATGAGTGCCAGAGCCGGAGATGCATCATCCATAGTTCTGGATGAAAATAATATCACACTCAACCGGGCTCTGGAGCTGATCGAACAGCAGAGCGGTTATCATTTTGTCTACAACAAGAATGTGGCCGACTTCAACAAGCCTGTGAGCGTGCGTCTGAACGACGTCTCAATAGAGGCGGCTCTCGACCACCTGTTCACCGGCCGGTCAATCAAGTATGAGATAGATGATAAGTATGTGATACTTCATGCCGGCGGTGACAATACTCCGGCGGCCGAGATGACAGTAAAAGGAAATATCAGTGATGCCGACGGAGAACCACTGATGGGTGCCTCGGTTCTGGTAAAAGGCACCGCTACGCGTGTGGTGGCCGACTTTGACGGCAACTATTCAATTGCTGCCCACAGTGGCGATGTACTTGTGTTCACATACATAGGATGTGAGCCTAAGGAGATAAAAGTCGGCAGTCAGAGCACGATCGACGTGGTGCTGGAATCTTCGGAGACTCTGCTCAATGAGGTGGTGGTCATAGGTTATGGTACGGTGAAGAAGCAGGACCTTACCGGCTCGGTAAGTTCCATCAGCAGTGCGACGATCACCGACCGTAAGCAGTCGATGCTCTCCAATGCGTTGCAGGGTGCGATGTCGGGCGTCACTGTGACACGGTCGGGCAGTGGTCCGGGATCATCGGCCGACGTGCTGATACGCGGTATAACCACTATCGGAAACAGCAGCCCGCTGATAATAGTGGACGGCGTGCCTGCCGACAATCTCAATGATATCAATCCCCAGGATGTCGAGAGCCTGACAGTGCTCAAGGATGCGGCTTCAGCGGCTATCTATGGATCGCGGGCCGCCGCCGGAGTGATTCTTATCACCACCAAGCGTGCCAGTGACGGTAAGGTGTCGATGTCCTACTCCTACGAGTATGGATATGAGAAGCCCACTACGCAGCCCGACTATGTGGATGTGAAACGTTATATGGCTATGACAAATGAGCTGCGCTGGAACGACGGCGGTAATGGTACTGAACATTTCCCCACTTACATCCAGGCTGTTATCGACAACTACGATGAGTTGCATGCCAATGCTCCCGACAGTTATCCCGATACAGACTGGCGTGGTATGCTGATGAAGAATCATTCCAACAGGCAGTCTCATAATTTCCGCATCTCGGGAGGTACGGCCCGTATACGCACCAATGCATCCATAGGCTACGATTATGCAGACGGACTGTATGCCCATAAGGACTATGCACGCTTTACCGCCCGCATGAACAATGATATCAGAATCAATGACTGGATATCGGCCGCATTTGATGTAAATGTCAAGCGCAGTACCGGAAACGATCCTGCCTATAATCCTATGTATGCCAGCTATATCATGCCGCAGGTGTATGCTGCGAGATGGGCCGACGGACGCATTGCTGACGGTAAATCCGGTGATAATCCGTATGCCGCGCTGAACTATGGCGGTACAACGCAGAATAAATATAACCAGGTCGGCGGCAAAGTGGCTGTTTATATAACCCCTCTCAACGGTCTTAAACTGTCGGCGATAGTATCGCCCATATGGAATGACTGGAGCGGCAAGAGCTATCGTCAGCGTATCGAATATTTTTCGGCCGATGATCCCGATGAGCTTATCGGAGCTATAAACGATTTCGGCGCAACATCGCTCAGTGAGTCCCGCGGTAGCAGTTACAGCCTTACCAAGCAGTTCCTGGCCAATTACGACAGAACATTCGGCGACCACTCGGTTAGTCTCATGGCCGGTTACGAGGATAACTCCTATAAGACCGATAATATATGGGCATCGCGTGACAACTATCAGCTCACGGGTTATCCATACCTCGACCGTGGTAACGCAGACTATCAGAAGAACGGCGGCGGTGCGGCACATACGGCCTACAGATCGGTGTTCGGTCGTGTGATGTACAATTTCCAGGGCCGTTATCTTATTCAGGGTAATCTGCGCTGTGACCGCTCGTCGCGTTTTGACCGCAGGTACCGTGCCGGATACTTCCCGTCGGTATCAGGCGGATGGGTAGTGACACGTGAGCCATGGTTTGAGAAATTCAATCTCTCGCCGATACTTACTTTCGCTAAACTCAGAGCTTCTTACGGTCTGCTCGGGAATGATCGTGTGGGTGATTATCCCTATCTGCCGTTGCTCAACTATACTAACTCTTTGTTCTGGGAGGGCTCGAATATGGCTTCGCATCTCACAGCTGCCCAGTGGCAGTATGCCATACGTGACATCTCGTGGGAGTCGACCAAGACTCTCGGACTGGGTCTTGACCTGGCATTTTTCAACAACAGGCTGAATGTCACTGCTGATTACTATTACAAAATCACCAAGAACATGATTCTTGACATCGATATTCCCGACTATGTGGGTTATGACAATCCTCAGCAGAACACAGGTAAGATGAAGACTACCGGTTTTGATCTCGAGATACGCTGGAATGACAACATAGGCGAATTTAAATACAGTGTGGCCGCCAACCTCAGTGACTTCAAGTCGCGTGTGGGTTATCTTGGCGGTAACCAGTTCCTGGGTGACCAGATCAAGACAATGGGCAGTTACTTCAACGAGTGGTATGGCTACCGCAGCGACGGCCTGTTCCAGTCGCAGGAAGAGATTGACAGTTATCCTGTAATGAACAGCAGTGTGCGTCCCGGAGACATCAGGTACCTGAAGGCTGATCCGGATGACAAAAGTCCGGTGTCGCCCGACAAGGACCGTGTGCTGTTAGGTAATTCTCAGCCCCGCTACCAGTATGGACTTACACTGACCGGAGAGTGGCGTGGTTTTGACCTCAGCGTTACCCTGCAGGGTGTCGGCAGGCAGCTCAAACGCAAGACGGCTACTATGGTACAGCCGTTGCGCGATTCCTACGGCGTTATGCCTAAGCTTATTGACGGCCGTTACTGGAGCCACTATAATACTCCGGAGCAGAATCTCAATGCCGAGTATCCGCGACTCACCTCCACACAGGCAGGTTATAACTATGCTATGAGCGATTTCTGGTTGTTTGACAGTTATTACTGTCGTGTAAAGAATATCTCTTTGGGTTACACTATCCCGCAAAGTATCACGAATCGCGTGAGCGTCAATTCCCTCAGGGTATACGTTGCCGGCAATGACCTTTTCTGCTTCACCAATTATCCGCGTGGATGGGATTATGAGGGATATGGATCAACAGGTTATCCTATCACCAAGTCGTTTGTTTGTGGTGTTAATATTACATTCTGACAATTATGAAAATATTTGATAAATTAGTGATTTTTGCGGTTGCAGGACTGATGGCGACGTCATGTGCCGATCTTGACCTGTACCCGTTGGAAACCGGATCGAGTGATTCCTGGTATAAGACCGAGGAGGAGATAAAGGCTTCGATCAAGGGATTGTATCGCGTGGATTTTTTCCCGATTGAGAATTCCCGGTGGTGTGATGACCATCAGTCGAGAAATAATCTTAACGATATGACCGGTGCCACATTGAATGGTGACAGCTGGGATGTCAAGAATCTGTGGCAGAACAGTTATAAGGCGATCGCCAGGTGCAATATCCTGCTCAGCAAGCTTGACAATGCCCGGTCGTTGGGCATAAGTGACAGCCACATAAAACTTTACCGCTCGCAGGTGCTGTTCGTCAAGGCGTTGCAGTATTCGGTGCTCACCCAGTACTTTGGTGATGTAGTGTGGGTTGATAGCGAGATTACAGTCGAGGAAGCGTTCAGGATGGGACGCACCGACTGTGACGAGATTATGGCTGATGTGTATGAGATGTATGATGAGGCTGCCGACGGACTTCCGTTGACATACGGTAATGATGTGGAACTTGCAACCAAGGCCGCCGCACTGGGATGTAAGGCCCGTTACGCGCTGTTCCATGAGGACTGGGTGATTGCCGCCGATGCCGCACGCCAGTGTCTGGATCTGGGTTCGCACAAGTTGTATCCTGATTTCGGTGAACTGTTCCTGGCCTCTACCCACCATGCCTGTGAGAATATTCTTTCATGGCCGTACTCGCTTGAACTGGACCATCTGAGCACGAGTACCGGTGACGCCATGGGTTACACTCCGCGCAATCGCGGCGGTTATGCCAGCGAGTATCCGTCATGGGATCTGTTCGCGTCATTCCTGTGTACCGACGGTAAGCCTATCGATGAGTCACCGCTGTTTGACCCGCATAATCCGTTCAGGAACCGTGATCCGCGATGCGCGTATACTATCGTTGAGTTCGGGACATCACATTGCGGTGTTATATACAATCCCGATCCTACCGTTACCGAGGTGTATAATTCGGTAACCGGCCGTATGGTTACCAATAATGACTGCAAGGCGGGCAGCCAGTATGCTTCCTATAACGGACTGTTGCGCAAGAAAGGTATTGATGAGGCATGGATCAACAACAACACGTTCAAAGTCGCATTCGACAAGGTGTTCCTGCGCCTTGCCGAAGTCTATCTGATTTATGCCGAGGCTAAGATCGAGGCCGATGACATTGACCAGTCGGTGCTTGACGCTATAAATACAGTGCGTGCCCGAGCCTATAAGGTCAGCTATACCAACACTGCCGCCTATCCGGCCGTTACGACAACCTCGCGCGCCGAACTGCGTTCGATAGTACGCGCCGAGCGTCGCATGGAACTGGCCTACGAGGGGCAGCGTCGTCTTGACCTCATACGCTGGCGCATTGCCGGCAAGGCTCTGAACCGTCCTGACTATGGATTGCTCGACAAGGATGAGCTGATCAATAACCTTGTGTCAAAGAAACTCTGGTTCTGGCCCGAAACTCCCCGGCTTGATGAGGATGGCATAGCCGATTTCTCGGCTCTGTATGACAAGGGATACTGTAAGATTATCACACAGCGTCAGTTTGACGAGTCGAAGAATTATCTGTGGCCCATACCGTCGCTCGAGGTTATTACCAATCCCATGTTGGGTCAGAATGATAATTACTGATTGTCAGACCTGATTGATAAAATAGAATGATGAATATTAATAACATTTTGAATATGAAGTTGAAATCAGCTCTTATGTGCGGTCTTGTGATCTATCCGCTGACTATCACCGGCTGCACTGAGGAATACCGTACATATGACCATAAACCGGGTGCGGGTACTGAAGATCCCGTTGTCCCTGTGGAACCGGAAATGCCTGACAACATGCTGTCGGGAACGTATAGACTTGTTGCTGACGATCCCCGCCAGATTATCGAGGGACTCGGATTTGAGATACAGAACGAGATGGATGCCGCTCCCGATGTTAATACTCCTGATAAGCACTACGGTGTGCCTCTTGACCTGCAGCCGTCGGAACGTAAGCGTCTTGCCGAGGAGATGCTGAAAGGATTCCGTTATATGCGTTGTGCCATGGGCTGCTGGTTCCAGGGGGTCACTCCCGATCACAAAAATTATATTGAGCGTATACCGGGCCAGAATGAGGCTCTTGTCCAGCTTATGAAGGATGCCGGTGTGGAAGGTATATCGCTCGAGTACTGGTCGCCAGCTCCTTACTGGAAATCAAATCACAATTTCAGCGACGGTCAGTTGCGCAGTTTTGACGATGATTTCCTTGATGAGTTCGGAGATGCTCTCGTTGAGGATATCCGGTACATGAAGGCAAATGGTTTCAAGGTGTCGACATGGGGCCTGCAGAACGAAAGCCAGTATCCCGAGGTGGGATATGCCCATTGTCATTACACTGAGGAGCAGTTGGTCAGGACATTCGGCAAGGTGGCTCCGAAGGTCCGTGCCCTTGATCCGGATATCGAGATTATCTATGACACAAACAGCGGTAATGCCGGTACTTATGGCCCGGCGTTGTGGCGGGATCATCCCGAACTGCTGCAGTATGTCGATGCATGGGTGTATCACCGCATCGGCGACGACAGTAACATGGTGATGACACGATATGAGAATTATCTGGCCAATAACCATGGTAAGCCTATCTATCAGAATGAGTATGAGTATTTTGATTACCAGATACCGGAACATTCGTTTGAATGGTTCATGGTAAACACCGCCCAGTCGATCATGAACTGGATGACATTTGTAGAGTCTCCCAAATGGTATTGGCTGCATGCGCTGAAGTCGATCGATGATCATACCAACCGTGATGGATTCGGCCTGGGGGTATGGCGTCCGTCATATGCCAATGCCAGTCATGACTATCCCGAGCTCAGACATGGTCAGTGGACATTCAACTGGCAGAACTTCAATGCTATCGCCGGATTCCTGAAATACATGGAATGGGACTCGCAGCGCTACACCGTTGAGGAGAATAATGCCCGGTTCGATAACCGTATCATGGCATGGAAGACTCCGAAGGGCAAGTTTGTGATTGCCGTAACCAACCGGTCGGATGACTGGTTTGAGTTTGACATTACTCTTGACAAGGCCCGTACGATGAACGGCTACCGCTATTATAAGAATGGCCGCGATGTACCTGTCGGCAGCAACAATGGTGCCGGTACGGTGACAGCCAAGGTTCGTCCATGGAGCATCGAGTTCTGGGTTGAGCAATGATAAATATACCGATAGGAAAACATTATGCATACAATTTCAGGATAAAATGAAATTCAAAGGATTGTTTTTTATAGGATTGTCGGCAGGATCGCTGATGCTTACCGGGTGTCTTAAGCCGGCAGGATCCGGAAATGTCACCGACTCCAGACCGTGTTATGGCGGAGTCTACCCTCATCTTGCCTATTATAATGACGAGGGGGAGTGTGGTACCGGCGCTGTTGTCCCATGGCAGGGGAAATTGTGGGTCATTACATATGGCCCGCATCTCCCCTGGGGATCAAGCGATAAGCTTTATGTCATAGATGATACGCTGGGCATCTCTGTACGCCCTGAAAGTATCGGCGGAACCCCGGCCGACCGTATGATACACCGCGAGTCAGGCCAGCTGATAATAGGTCCTTATTTTGTCGACAGTCTCTGTAACGTCAGGGCATTGTCCTACAATGATGCGCAGGGGAGGTACACCGGTGTGGCACGTCATCTCGAGGAGCCGGCCGGCAAAGTCTACATAGCGACAATGGAGGAGGGATTCTATGAAGTGGACGTCAGAACTCTTGAATGCCGGGAGCTGTATCCCGATGCCAATACATCTGGTTATCATGATGACAAAGGTGTCAATCCGCAGAATGATCTGTTGCCCGGCGCTCATGGGAAAGGACTGTATAGCGGCCAGGGAGTGATGGTGTTCTCTAATAACGGCGAGGCTGTTCCGGAGGCTCTTGAGAAATTCAATATCCCTTCCGGCTGTCTGGCCGAGTGGGATGGTAAGGACTGGACCGTAGTACGGCGAAACCAGTTCACCGAGGTCACAGGTCCAGGCGGTATATATGGCAGCGATACAGACGCTCCGATATATGCGTTGGGCTGGGACTACAAGTCGGTGATACTGGCTATGCGTGATAAAGGCAGTTGGTCATTCTACCGGCTTCCCAAGGCCAGTCATTCTTATGACGGCGCTCACGGGTGGAATACCGAGTGGCCGCGTATCAGAGAGGTAGGTACTCCTGACCGCCCCATGAAGCTTATGACTATGCACGGCATGTTCTGGCAGTTCCCCGACACATTTGATACTTCACATGCCGCAGGAATACGTCCGCTGTCGGCCTATCTCAAGGTCATCGGTGACTTCACGCGCTGGGGTGACCGTCTCGTGATGGGGTGTGATGACTCGGCGAAAAAAGAATTCCTCAACACCCGCCGTATCAAGGGCGGAATAGCCGGCCCCGGACAGAGCAATTCCAATCTGTGGTTTCTGAATCCGGACGATATCATGGCCCTCGGACCGGACAACGCCACCGGCTCGTTATGGCTTGATGAGCATGTTGCGGGCAATGTACCGAGTGAACCGATGCTGTTTGCATCATGGCCCCGCCGATGTGCGTGGCTGAGCAATGGCGGGACTGACGAGGTCCGGTTCACTTTTGAAACCGCCGGAAACCCTTCCGGCGGCTGGAATAGGCTTGAGACTGTCACTCTGGCGGGTGGAAAATCGGTTTTTGTTCCGTTTGATGCCTCTGACAGCGGAGAGTGGATACGTGTGACTGCCGATAAGGATACGCGGGCAAGTGTGATCATGTCATATGCGGCCGACGATACACGCACTACTGATCCGGACGCAATATTTGAAGGCATGGCTGACGTAGAGCGGTCCCGGGGATCGGAAGGATTGCTGTATTCCTTAGGCGACAACAGACGTCGCTTGGGCATAGTATCTCCGGCCGGTTATTATGAGCTGGATGGTTCGATGAACCTTGTACGCATTGACAATACCGGCGACAGTATGCATATTGTAAAAAATATGGCTGTCTCAAGTCCGGGGCTGGAGATAACCGACGGCTCGGCTCTGATTGTCGATGACAAAGGGCGCCGCTGGAGACTTCCGCTCGGCCCCGCTGCGTTCACAGACGCCATCCGTTCGAATACACAGCGCGTGTGTCGGGAGGTTGCCACCGAGCGTGATCTGCTGAATCTGCACGGCACATTTTATGAACTGCCGGCCGAGAATGCCGATGGTTTTGCGAAGATACGTCCTATCTCGTCACATCGTCTTGATATCAATGATTATGCATCATACCGGGGTATGCTTGTCATGACAGGCCTCTCGGATAAGGTTTCGGGCGGCGGTAACAATCGTATTGTCACGTCTGACGATGGCGATATGGCGATATGGGCAGGTGTCATAGATGACCTCTGGAAACTTGGGAAACCTACAGGCAGCGGCGGTCCGTGGGTCGATACTACGGTCGGCAAGGGAGAATATTCCGATCCGTATCTGATCGGTTTTTATGACGACCGGGTGCTGAATCTGTCACATAAGTCTCCGACAAAAGTTGTGTTTACCGTCGAGGCCGATCCTACCGGAGAGGGGAACTGGATGCATTATGCCGATTTTGAGGTAAATCCGGGAGATTCGTTCATACACGAGTTCCCTGATGCGTTCCAGGCCCGCTGGATACGCTTCAGGACCGACATCCCCTGTGTGGCCACAACCTGGCTTGAATACAGATAACAGGTGCCTGAACCAGTCTATGTATGTGTATTTACTGTGTAGAATCGCCTTATTATCAAACTACAAATTAAATTAAATCCATGAAAAGAATCATTTCATCACTATTGCTTTCGCTGGGCATGGTTTCCGTAAGTCTTCAGGCCGGAACTCCTGGTATCGGCGGAGATATAAATGACTGGGGTGTTGTCATTGACGGCATGGCCAGTGTCAGGGTCGATATTGATAACGCTCAGGGCGTTGTCGTCATTCCGGAAGGGAGTTCAGAGCCGGCGGTTGTCGCCGACGGAACCAATTATATCAGAATCCCGGTCAATACACCCCGCTTTACCGTGAGTGCCGCCAAAGACTATAAGCTCGTATCAGTGAAAACAGGTGACAGGGATCTTACTATAACCGACAATGAGGCAGTAGTGGAATGTACCCCGACATCGGTAATAACGATTACCAGCATGCATATAAATACAGGTATCGGCGAGATTGCCGCTGACGGGATTGCAGAGCCTGTATACTATAACCTTACAGGCAATCGTGTATTTAATCCGGTCAAAGGCTCTATTTATATAGTAGTCACCGGCAATCAGGTCCGTAAAATAATTCTATAAGTAAGTCATGAATATCAGTTTATGTCAGGATTGGAAGCTGATATGGATGAGATTCCGGCTTACGACAAGGGCGCATAGCCGTAGCTCTGTAACTGCGGAGTAAGACGGAATATCGCCATAGTGACGACAGGATTGGTATAAACTGATATTCATGACTTACTTAACGGTTTCCATAAGGTAGATCTCAATATATGTGAGATTGGGTATATACAGCAAAGTTGATCAACTTTGCTGTATATTTTTTTTAATATTTGTTAAGATTCATTACCTTTGCGCCGTATATTAAACGGCTTTCATTATGATTTCAAAAGATAAAGTCTGGATCAGTGCAAAGGATTATATTTTCATAACCTTCGGTCTGTGTCTGTATGCATTTGCTTTCTCGGCATTTATAGCGCCGGAGAATGTGGTGATAGGCGGTATGGCAGGTATCGGTCAGCTGATATATTTTATTACTGAGAAGATCTTTGACCATGGATTGCCTATAGCCATTTCAATCTATGCCCTCAATGTCGTATTGCTCATTATCGCCTATAAGGCGGTGAGCAGGACCTTTGTGGTGCGTACTATATTCGGAGTGTCGGTACTGGCTTTACTGATAGGTGTGTTACAGCCGCTTTTCAAGGAGCCGATCGTACAGCAGGAGACATTCATGAATGTAATCATAGGCGGTATGCTGTGTGGCCTGGGCATAGGTATCGCTTTTGTTCATAACGGAAGTTCCGGTGGTGTTGATATCATTGCCGCTATGGTATCGAAGCACAGTAATATTTCCATCGGACGCACGATGCAGATATGTGATTTCTGTATCGTCACATCTTCTATATTACTGCCGCGTACAGACGGTGAGGTGATTGCCAGTCCGGTATACGGATACATCGTATTGCTGATCGTGCCGTTCATGGCCGACATGATGATAAACTCCAACCGCCAGGCTGTCCAGTTTACGATCTTCTCGCGTTACTGGCAGGAGATTGCCACGGCTGTCAATAATGAGGCGCACCGGGGATGTACAGTTCTTTCGGGCATGGGATGGTACAGCAAGCATGAAGTCAAAGTGCTGATTGTGATATGTCGCAAGTATGAGGCTATGACCGTGTTCCGTATCATACGTGCCATCGACAAAGATGCGTTTATAACCCAGGCCAATGTGAACGGAGTCTACGGGCAGGGATTTGATGAGCTGAAACTCAAGATGAAATCACCTGGACATCACGAGCACAATGACACGGCTGTACAGACCGTTTCTGAAACGGCCAGGCCTGACAATCAGTGATTTTATTTCCAATGATTCAGGCAGACCCGTTTCGGATATCAACAGAAACCGGAACTCGACATACACTTATTCCCGTATTTAAATTATAGCGTTATGAAATATATTTCTATTGTACTCGTCTCAATGCTGGGGTTGTTCTCATCGCCGCAGGCATCGGCATGGGGGCAGAAAGGCCATGATGCGGTGGCATATATAGCCGAGCAGCACCTTACTCCATTGACCCGTGCCGTCGTGGATTCTCTGCTTGAGGGAAAATCCATGGTATATTGGGCCAACTGGCTTGACAACGCGAGTCACACACGTGAATATGCCTACACAAAAACATGGCATTACAAGAATATCGACACCGGAGAACGATATGAAGAGGCACAGGCCAACCCGTCGGGTGATGCTGTTACGGCTATAAAATCCCGTCTGGAGATATTGCAGGATCCGCATGCCTCGTTTGACGACAGACAGCTGGCAATGAAGATACTGGTACATGTGGTCGGAGATCTTCACCAGCCGATGCACATGGGGCATGCCACCGATCTTGGCGGTAACCGTGTGAAAGTGAAATTCCATGGCCGAGATGCCAATCTTCACGGCATATGGGATACCGCTATTCCCGAGGCCGCACACAAATGGAGTTTCACCGAGTGGCAGATGATGATAGACCGCGAATCGCCTGATTACGAGCGTACTGTCGTACTTGGAACTATTGATGACTGGGCCAGACAGACAGCTGATATAGCTACGGCAGTCTATTCCGAGACCCCGGAGGGTACCAACGTATCTTATAACGAGATAGCCCGCTGGACACCGGTCATAGAGCAGCAGTTGCTGAAGGGTGGTCTGCGCCTGGCCCATCTGCTCAACTCGCTCTACGACCCGTCATACACCAATGACCACCGGTAGACCGGAAAATGACATCTCAAGGTTAAGAGTGTCGTACATTTGTACGACACTCTTAACCTTGATTATCTGTACAGAACGCTTTCGGAGATATGTGTGGAACGAATCTGTACTTCAAAGTATCTGATGCAATAATACGAGGTAAAAGTTGCGGATATTGGAGAAAAATATTAACTTTGCACCCGGTTTCGTAATCTCTGGCGGGACAAGCGGCCCGTGAATATTGCGAGTAATGTTAACATTTTAAACTACAAGAAAATGGACTTAATTAAAGTTGCTGAAGAGGCTTTTGCTACAGGCAAACAGCATCCCGACTTCGCTCCCGGTGATACCGTTACCGTGGCTTACCGTATCAAGGAGGGTAACAAGGAGCGTATCCAGCAGTACCGTGGCGTTGTTATACGTATATCGGGTGAGGGTAACAAGAAGCGTTTCACCGTTCGCAAGATCAGCGATAGCATCGGTGTGGAACGTATTTTCCCCATCGAGTCGCCTTTCATTGACTCGATCACTGTCAACAAGTATGGTAAGGTACGCCGTGCCAAACTGTACTACCTGCGTGGTCTCACCGGTAAAAAGGCCCGTATTAAAGAGCGCCGCGTTGTCAAGTAAGCGATTACTTGTAAAACAACAGAATACAAAGCCCTGTCGAGACTGTCTCGACAGGGCTTTGTTTTTTTGGGCCGGGATGGGATATTCATTTTCTGGCGTAGCGGGCAGCCTGTTCGGTGATAAGTGACGGATCGTCGAAGTAGTTTATCTTCATGGCCCGGCGCACTTCGTCAAGAGTGGCGGCGGCGGCACGGCGTGCATCCTCACTGCCTTTACGCAGTATGTCATATACCATAGGGATGTTCTGCTCGTAGTATGCACGTCGTTCGCGCAGCGGTTCAAGCTCTTCCTGAAGAATGCTGATGAGCAGTTTCTTGACTGTACCGTCACCTACACCGCCGCGGGTATAGTGCTCCTTCAGTGCGTCGAGTGATTCATACTCCGGAAGATATCTGGAGAAATGCTCGGGACGGCTGAAGGCATCGAGGTATATGAATGGACAGTTGCCCTCAAGGTGTCCGGGATCTTCGATGTTGAGGTGAAGCGGATCAGTATACATGCTCTTGACTTTCTTGGCAATCTCTTTGGGCGTATCGCTGAGGTATATGCAGTTGCCGAGAGACTTTGACATCTTGGCTTTTCCGTCAGTACCCGGAAGCCTCATGCAGGCGGCATTGTCGGGCAACATAATTTCCGGCTCTACGAGCGTAGGTCCGTAGATGTTGTTGAAACGGGCGACGATCTCACGTGTCAGCTCAATCATTGGAGCCTGATCTTCTCCTACAGGTACCGTTGTAGCCTTGAATGCAGTGATGTCGCTGGCCTGGCTGACGGGGTAACAGAAGAACCCGACAGGTATGGACTGTTCGAAGTTGCGCATCTTGATCTCGGTCTTCACTGTCGGATTGCGCTGAACGCGCGAAACGGTGACGAGGTTCATGTAATAGAATGCGAGTTCGGTGAGTTCGGGTACCTGAGACTGTATGAATATCGTTGTCTTCTCCGGATCGATGCCGGCAGACAGATAGTCGAGAGCGACCTCGATGACATTCTGGCGTACTTTCTCGGGGTTGTCAGCATTGTCGGTAAGCGCCTGGGCATCGGCGATCATGACATATATCCTGTCAAATTGGCCCGAGTTCTGTAGCTCTACACGTCGGCGTAACGAGCCTACGTAATGGCCGAGGTGAAGTTTTCCGGTAGGACGGTCGCCCGTCAGTATTATCTTTTCCATTTTATGTTTTGATTTATTCTGGGTTATGTTAATCAGCTTATGAAAGAATCTTTGTAGCCAAGAAAGTAAAGGACGCCGTCAAGACCTATTGTAGAGAGTGACTGGCGTGCCTCGCGCTTTACTTTGGGTTTGGCATGGAAAGCGATTCCGAGACCGGCGGTGGCAAGCATCGGAAGGTCGTTGGCGCCGTCGCCTACGGCGATGGTCTGGGCTATGTTGACATTCTCTACCTGAGCTATGAGTTTGAGCAGTTCGGCTTTCCGTCGGCCGTCCACGACGTCACCCACATAGTGCCCCGTGAGTTTGCCGTCTATGATTTCGAGCTCGTTGGCATAGACATAATCGATGCCGAGGCGTTGTTTCAGATAGTTGCCGAAATATGTGAATCCGCCCGAGAGAATCGCTATCTTATACCCCATGCGTTTGAGGACCTTGAGAGTGCGTTCACATCCTTCAGTGAGAGGCAGGTTGACGGCGATGTCCTGCATCACGCTCTCGTCGAGCCCTTTGAGCAGAGCTACGCGCTCCCTGAAGCTTTCGGTGAAGTCGATCTCGCCACGCATCGCACGTTCGGTGATTGCTTTGACCTGATCGCCCACGCCGGCACGCATTGCAAGTTCGTCAATCACTTCGGTCTCGATAAGGGTAGAGTCCATGTCGAAGCAGATGAGCCGGCGGCTGCGGCGGTATATGTTGTCCTGCTGCAGTGAGATGTCAAATTCCTGTTCGGCTGAGATCTGGAGAAAGCGGCTCTGAAGCCTCTCGTAATCGCTGGGATCACCTCGTACTGAGAATTCTACACATGCTTTCGATTTCTCAAGTTCGGTATCGCATAATGGCATGCGCCCCGTGAGACGCTGTATGCCGTCTATGTTGAGACCCTGTGAAGACAGTTCCTCGCTTACGAGGGCAATGTGCCGTGCCGTGAGACGGCGCCCCAGAAGGGTTATGATCCAGCGGGCCTTGCCCTGACGGTCGACCCAGCTCTGGTAGTCATCGGGGGATATTGGAGTGAAACGTATCTTAACCTTAAGCTCATAGGCGGTGAACAGAAGGTCTTTGAGAAGGTCACCCGAGACCTTGCTGTTGGTACGGAACAGTATGCCGAGTGACAGATTGTGGTGTATGTCAGCCTGACCTATATCGAGAATCTGGGCATCATATCTGGCGAGAACACCGGTGAGAGAGGCGGTGAGACCCGGATGGTCCTTACCTGTTATATTGATCAGTATGAGTTCTATGTTATCGTCCGGGGAAGTAACGTGGGAATTGTCTGTATTCATGTCATTATGGTTTCATCTGATGGGTATGGTGAATATGAAACGGGCGCCGGAGCCTTTGTGACTTGTGTCGACCTTAAGTTCTCCTCCCAGAAGTGTCGCGAGCATGCGGCTTACAGACAGACCGAGGCCTATGCCCTGCGAGTAGCGGTTGAGTTTCTCGAAACGGTTGAAGATGATCTCTTCCTTTCCGGCGGGAATGCCTATGCCGGTGTCGGTTACAGAGAATTCGTAGAAATTGCCGTCGGCAATAGTGCGGCCATCGAGAGTAATGGTACCTTCGGTGGTGAATTTGGCTGCGTTGTCAAGCAGGTTGTATAGCACCTGTGTGACGCGTTTGGGGTCGGTGTTGAGTATGAGATTGTCGTCCGGTTCGATCCTGTTGACGATTTCCACACTCGGCTGGGGCAGGTTCTTGACAGTATCAAGTGTTACCTCGATCAGACTGCTGGCCATTACCGGATGTTTCTCTGTCTTGAGTGTCTTTTTGTCGTAGGAGGCCAGATCTAGCACGTCGTTGACGAGGGTAAGGACGAGCTCGGCGTTAAGTGTCACTATGCGGGCGAATTTTGACAGATAAGGTTTCTTGTTTTCGTCTATACAGTCGACAATGAGCTGTGAGTACTCGACAACTGCGTTTAGAGGTGTCGAAACCTCGTGGCTGATGTTGTTGATGAATTCCTCGCGCTGTTTGTCGGCTATCCTGGCGCGTTCGCCGGTACGTATGAGGTCGGCCTGTATGCGTTGCAGAGTATCCCGTTCGTCGGTCAGTTTGGCATTCACCTTTTTCAGATCCAGATTCAGACGTTTTGACTTTCGCCACAGTATGGCGATGATTATCAGAGTCATGATTACTGTCAGGAGCGATATTCCGCCTATGAGGTAAATGGTGCGGTGGTTGGCGCGTGACGCCTCTTTTTTCCGGGCATCAAGTTTAAGCAGGTCTACTTTATGCGATGCGCGTTCGTATTGAAGTTGAAGTTCCTTATATCTCATGGAACTCTCACGTGTCATCTCGTTGTCGTCGAGATTTCGGCTCAGCAACAGGGCGTCAAGCAGTGTCTCGCGGTCATTGGTGGCCTGGGATGCCTCTATAAGACAGTTGACGAGCAGTCGGCGCACGTACAGCAGCTGTGGCCGTTCGGTCTGGTGAGCCTCGAATTTAAGTAATGGCAACGCTTTGTGATATTCCTTGTGTTTCATGTAATAATACATGTCGGGACGGCGTATGCGCGTGAAATCTTTATAAGCCAGTGGCTCGGTACGTGCAGCCTGTCTTGCGGCTGAGTGGTATTCGTCCACTTCATCGGGCGTGAGAGCTTCGTAATTGCCCAGCAGACGGCGGTATATTATGTAACGGCCATAGGCAAAATCTTTGAATTTACGTCCTTTGGCATGATACCCTTCCTCAATATGGTCAAGAAACTCAAGCATACGTTTATCGGCCTTTACAGCCTTGTCCAGAAGACGCATCGAGGTGTATGTGAGCGACGACTGTGTCAGATACAGGGTGGTAAGAGCATCCAGTTTCTCCGGCATGGCTTCTATTATGTCACCTATGGCCTTCAGATGGTCGGTGAGCAATTCGCCGTTTGATATCTGTTCGAGGTACGAACACAGAGAGAACAGGATCTCAAGTCGTGTCAGTACGTCGATGTCGTCCGGACTTTCCAGCCGGTCCATTATTTCCTTTACCCGTTCCCGGCTTGTCTCGGCACTGGAATTACGGGCCGCCTCAATGTTCTGCCGTATCTTGATATAGAGCCGTGTGAGCTGCTGCTCGGGTGTGGTATCGTCTTTATCGAGGCACGACAGGTAGTAGTTGAACAGGCTGTCGCTGGTATTGATGTTGGCAAGGTTACGAAGCATCTCCATTTTAAGACCTGTATTGCCGGTACGCCGTGCCAGATCAAAGGCGGTGTTCGCTCTCTCGAACTGACGCTCGCGTGATGATGCATCGTAAAGGTTTACGGCAATGGCAAGGCTGTCTGCGGTATTGACGGCCGATGCCATTTCTCGTTCAAGGCTGTCGATGACAGCGCGGTTGAAAGCATGGCCTGACTGCGTTGTCAGAACGACGACGATGATGATTAACAGTAATTTCTTCATTGCAAGGTGAGGTCTTGGAGGTTATGATTCCTTCAGCCGACTACAAAATTAATAAAAACTTGGTTAAAGTTGAAAAAAATTGTGAATCAGAACTGGAAGTATATAAACGGCGCTACATCTTCGCCTTTGAATTCCAGTACAAGCTGTATTACTGTCAGGAATATGATAAGCTTTACTGACCATGGTGACCGGACAAACATCATGCCGGCCTTATTGACAGTACGCGTCGGCAGGGCATGGGCGGTTATTATGACTGCCATCATTATGATCCATGTGGATCTGACATGGAGGAACGGCGGCAGGTAGTCAAGAGAGAAATCGGTCAGTATGTTCTTGATTATGAGCCATGAGTCAGTCCATGAGTCGGCACGGAAAAACACCCATAGAAGCGA